>CAZIAJ010000171.1:0-4666 GCA_964537565.1 uncultured Sulfurospirillum sp. | reverse complement strand
GAACCAAATGCTGGACATGGCATTAGGAAAATTATAAAACCTTTATATTCAAATGAAGAGATAGAATTTAGAGCAACTTTATAGAATAATTTTAAAAAACTACGCAACTCCTAAATTTGTAACCAAACTGTAACCAACTTTTTATAAAATAGATAAAATTTTATAAAAGGCTTAGATTTCATGGAAAAACTTTTTCAAAAAATCTCTTTTACTAGTGCTTCGTTGGTACTAGTTATCCTTATTGGGATATTTATAACGCTCTTCAATGCTTCTAAACCTGCTATTGCTGAGTTTGGATTTGATTTTATTACAAATCCTCAATGGAATCAAGAAATTACTTTAGAAAATGTGCAAGCAAAAGAGAGTGCAACTAGCGAGATAATAGATGATGAAGTCATAATGGATGAAGATGAAATCATAGACGAAGACAATACTCAGACAAGAACTGTCTTTGGTGGGCTTATTCCTATAGTTGGTACACTTTTATCTACTATTATCGCTTTAGTTTTTGCATTACCAATCGCTATGGGTATTGCCGTTTTTTTGGCTGAGATTGCTCCAAAAAACATATCTCATATAGTGGGGATTGGTATCGAGCTTCTTGCTGCGATACCTAGTATCATCTTTGGTATGTGGGGGCTTTACTACTTTGCTCCTATCGTATCTGATCTGTTTGGAGGGTATCAAGTTTCACTCCTTACAGCTGGACTTGTTTTAGGGGTTATGATACTTCCATTTATGGCAGCCATCACAAGAGATAGTATGAACACAACCCCTGATGTGCTAAAAGAATCAGCTTATGCCTTGGGTGCAACAAAGTTTGAAGTCATCAAGGACATTATCTTCCCTTACTCAAAGGTGGGCATCATAGGCTCAATCATACTAGCTCTTGGGCGTGCACTTGGTGAGACTATGGCGGTTGCTTTTTTGATTGGCTCAATCTTCTCTTTGCCATCAAGTATAACAAGCCCTACTATCTCAATTCCTGTTGCGATGGCAAACAACTTTGGAGAAGCAAACGGCATCGGTGAAAGTGCACTTTTTTATCTAGCTCTTATCCTTTTTGTCATCTCTTTTGCTGTTATCTCTTTTGCCAAATTTTACTTTTTAAATAGGAGCAAATAATGAGACTCTTACTAAACAAGTTTATCTTAGGGCTTTCAACACTCTCTGCTATGATTGGGTTAGCATTTTTAGCGTGGATACTTATAACACTTTTTATAAAAGGTATCAGCTCTTTTCACTTTAGCCTATTTTTAAATGACCTTATAAATGGAGGGCTAAGAAACCTCATAGTTGGGCAAATCATGCTCGCTGGAGTTGCAAGTGTTGTGGGGATTCCTCTTGGCATGGTCGCAGGAATCTATATACAAGAGTATGGAAAAGGAAGATATGCAGAGCTTATTAGAAACCTAAGTGATATCATGGTTTCTGCTCCATCGATTGTAATCGGTGCTTTTGTTTATGCAGTAGTTGTTGTACCAAGTGGAGGAACAAGTGGATTTGCAGGAAGTATTGCACTTGCAATCATGATGATTCCTATTGTGATAAATACAACTGACAACATGCTTTCACTCGTTCCAAAAGAGTTAAGAGAAGCTGGGATTGCACTTGGAGCTAGTAAGTATAAAGTCATCATCGATATAGTCATAAAGTCTGCAAAAGTTGGCATTATGACTGGTGTTTTACTTGCATTTGCTAGGATTGTTGGAGAGACTGCGCCACTACTTTTTACGAGTGAAACAAGTAACTATTTTAGTTTAGATATGACGGAGTCTTTTCCCTCTTTGACTGTTAGCATATATGACTTAGCAAATGAGCCAGAAAAGGCAAGCCGTGATTTGGCTTGGGCAGCTTCATTTATACTTACTGTGATGGTTCTTATCATCAATCTAACAGGACGATTTATAACAAGGACAAAAAAATGATAATGGACATTAAAAAGTTTAGTTTTACATATGCTGGAGCAACTGCACCATCACTTAAAAACATAAACTTACCGATAGAAAAAAACAAAATCACAGCTCTCATAGGACCTAGCGGTTGTGGAAAATCAACTCTTTTAAGAGCTATGAACCGTATACACGACCTCTACCCTGGAAATGAATATGATGGAAAAATAGAGCTTTTCAATCACCATACTAATTCTATGGAAAACATACTAAACATCACAAAAGAGAACGAGTTTATAGAGCTTCGTCAAAAAGTTGGTATGATTTTTCAAAAACCGACTCCTTTTCCTATGAGTATATTTGACAATGTTGCATATGGCTTAAAAATAGCTGGTATAAAAGACAAAGCAGAGTTGTCTGTAAAAGTAGAAAATGCCTTAAAAGGTAGTGCTTTATGGAATGAAGTCAAAGATAGACTCAACGAGTCTGCTATGGGGCTAAGTGGTGGACAGCAACAACGACTTTGCATCGCTAGGGCGGTTGCCGTAAAGCCTGATTTACTACTTTTTGATGAGCCAACAAGTGCACTTGACCCTATAAGTACAGGGGCTATTGAGGAGCTTTTAGTTGAGCTAAAAAAAGATATATCTATTGCAATCGTAACACACAATATGCAACAAGCAAGTCGTATTAGTGACTATACAGCGTTTATGTATCTAGGTGATTTGATAGAGTTTGATAAAACAGAGACTATATTTTTAAATCCAAACCAAAAACAGACAGAAGACTATATAACAGGGAGATTCGGATGATAAAAAACTATGATGTAGAACTACAAAGTGTAAAAAAAGAGATTATAAGCATCGCCAATGGACTTAGCAAAGCAAATGAGTTGATTTTAAAAGCAATAAAAACTTGTGATAAAAAACTCTTTGAAGAGGCTAAAACACATATAAAAAACATAACAAGCAGAACAAACGATATAGATAACTCTATCATAAAACTCTTAGCTCTTTATGCCCCTGAAGCAAGAGATTTGAGACAAGTTATTGCATATCTTAAAATCACAACTGAGCTTTTAAGAGCATCAACAAATACAAGAAGTTTTATAAGAGGTTTTATGGATGTTTGTAAAGCCGTAGATATAAATACCATAAATGAGTATGCTTTGCCTCTTCAAAACTCAACAACAAAAGCTATCAATATTATGGTCACTATGCTTAATATAGACTGTATTGATGAGCTTCAAGACTGTTTTAATGAGGTTTTAATTGAAGAAAATAAAACAGATGACTTATATGAACTTCTAGAAAAGACCATCTTAAGAAATTACAAAAAAACTGATGATTTTGAAAAAATACATAAAATTTTAAGAGCTTTTAGAAAAAGTGCAAAGATAGCAGACAGAACCATTAGTATAGCCAATTTGCTTGTATATATTAAGGTTGGTGGAACTCTTCAGAAGGTATAATAATTATTATGAAAAACACCATTTTAATCGTAGAAGATGAAGAGGATATTTTAGATTTATTAGAATATACACTTAGCAGTGATGGGCATGAATGTATATGTTGTGTAGATACTCTACATGTAAAAAAAATCTTAGATGAAGAGAGTATTGACCTTATACTTATGGATAGAAATCTACCATCTGGTGAAGGGTCAATCTTTATAAAAGAGCTTCGTAAAAATGGATACAATATACCTGTTATTTACCTAAGTGCAAAAGATAGCTCACAAAATATCTTAGAAGGCTTTGATAGAGGAGCAGATGATTATATAACTAAACCTTTTGATACACTTGAGCTTAAAGCTAGAGTAAAAGCCCTATTAAAAAGGGTAAAGAAAAATGATGATGTAGTAAAATACAGAGATATAACCTACTACTCTTTAAATAAAGTTTTTCTTATAGATAATATAGAAAAAAACCTAACTTCACTTGAAAAAAAACTTTTATTAGAGTTCATCAAAAATCCAAATATTCTTCTCTCAAGAGATACTCTCTTAGAAAAAGTGTGGTGTGAAAGTTTTGACAAACAGACAAAAACAGTCAATGTTGCTATAAAAAGGCTTAAAGAAAAGATAGACCCCAATGGAGATAAAAACTACATTAAATCTATCCGAGGGGAAGGGTATATGTTTTGTTAAAACTGCATCAAATATATTTTAGAAAATTTGTACTTATTTTTATACTTCTTTTTGTTACAGTTGGAGCTATCGTATATGCTTGGCTTAAAGATATATACATAAATCAAGTGGAGAATTCTCTTTTAGAAAACATCAAAATCATATCTTTGCATGTAAAAAATAAAACTGATTTAGACAAACTTGCACAAGAGATAAAAAAAGATTTAAATATAAGATTGACTATTATTAACGAAGATGGAAAAGTTATAGCAGAATCCCACAAAGATAAAATAACAATGGATAATCATAAATACAGGGAAGAGATTATGGAAGCTAAAAACAAAGATTTTGGTCAAATCATCAGACACTCTGCAACACTTGATAAAGATTTACTATACGTAGCAAAAAAGTTTGATAATACTTATATCAGAATGGCAAAAGATGTAGATAAAATCAATGAAAAACTACTCTCTTTAGCTTTAAAAGTAACTATTGTTTTGATACTATTTTTTGTATTGGCTTTTTTTATTGCTTATAAAATTAGTATAGAACTAGAAAATGAGACTAAAAAAATACTAAAATTTTTGCTGGACTTAACAAAAAAGAAAAAAAATTTATTTATACATTCTAACTTTTCACAAGAGTTC
>CAZIAJ010000170.1:0-4667 GCA_964537565.1 uncultured Sulfurospirillum sp. | reverse complement strand
ATCATCTATATATGTTATATTTGCATTATCCAATCTTACCTCTGTAACATTTACTAAAGGTAGTGCTGTTTCTTCTTTTGAATCTTTATTTTTGATTTTAGAATCTGTTTTAGTTTTTTTAGTTTTTATTGCTACATCATAGTTTGTTTTACCATTTTTCATCTGATGTATATTTAAATCAAGGTTTGATAAAATCACATAATTAACTTTTACTTCACTCTTTAAGAGAGGCATTATTTCCAAAGCAACATCAAAACTCTTAAATGTTGCAAAAGGTTTTTGATTTGGTACGGCTACACTTACGTTTGCAACACTTACCCCAATTGGAGAAAAAGAAGTTGAAATATCTCCATTTATCTTCAACTCATATCCAGAAGCATTATATACTGCTTGTTCTATTTTTGGCTTATATTTATTTAAATCCATTGTTGCTACAAATACAACCAAACCTACTATAACTAAACCTAAAATCAGTGTCAATTTCTTCATACGTTTCTCCTAAATGTTTTTTAATATCCTCTGAGTAACTCCCAAAGGGTCATGTGATTGATAGATTGGACGACCCACTACTATAAAATCAGATTTTTCACTCTTTGCAGTTTCTAAATCTGCCACTCTCTTTTGATCATCATTAATAACCTCGCCAAAACTAGTAAATGCAGTTTCATCTCTAGATGAAAAGTTTCTTTGAAAAGGACGAATACCAGGAGTCAAAGTCAAAAAGTTTTCAGTTGTGCTATTCTTTATTAGACTACTCTCAAAAACAGAGCAAACTACACCATTTAATCCACTTTCATAAGCATCTTTTGCAAAAGAAGATGCTTTTTTATCTATACTCTCACCATATATATCTACAAATGACTGTTCATCAAAACTAGTTAAAGCAGTTACCGCTAAAACTATTGGCGGATTATCAATACTACTAAGTCTATCCATCACCATACTCATAGCTTTTTTACCACTTGATGCATGAACATTGAACATATCTACTCCAAGTGCTGCCATAGATTCAGCTGCATCTGCCATAGTATTTGGAATATCATAAACTTTTAAATCTAAAAATAATTTAAAGTTTGGATTTATAGCTTTCAACTCTTCTAAAAGTGGCTTTCCATCTCGTATATACGAACGAAGTCCTATTTTTAACCAAATATCTTCACTCTTGATTAACTTTGCCAAATCCAAGTTTTCTTTAGATGTTGATAAATCCAAAGCAACACAGAGCTTCACTACTTTTCCTTGTTCTTCATAATAGCATCTAAAACACCATTGATAAACTTGGGACTTGTATCATTACAAAGCTTTTTTGCCAATTCTATCGCTTCATTTATAACAACTGCATCATCAAGGTCACTATGTAAAATCTCATAAGTAGCAAGTCTTAATATAGCTCTTTCTATATTTCCTATTTCGCTTAAATTCCACTCTTTTAAGTAGGTATTTATCTCCTTATCAACACTTTCTAGATTTATTTTTATACCACTATATAGCTCTTTTGCAAACTCTAATTGCTTGTTTCTTATCTTTTTCTCTTCAAAAAGCTCATCTGCAAACTTATCGATACCATCATTACCAATATCACTAGCATATAAAAGCCCTACTATACTCTCTCTTACTTGATGTCTTGTTGCCACTTATAGTCCTTTGTACAAACTTATCATTTCGATAAGTCCTGTCATAACTTCAAAGCCTTTATTTCCTGCTTTACTTCCTGCTCTCTCTATAGCTTGTTCTATTGTATCAGTTGTAAGAACACCAAAAACTACTGGTTTTTGATATTTCAATGCACAACTAGCAACTCCCTTAGTAGCCTCAGCAGATATATAATCAAAATGAGGAGTACTTCCTCTTATGACCGCACCAACACAGCAAACTGCGTCATACTTACCACTCGCTAAAACTTTATCAAGTGCTAAAGGTATCTCAAATGCCCCTGGAACTAAAACCAAGTCAAGATTTTTTTCATTTCCACCATGTCTTAAAAAAGAGTCTTTTGCTCCTTCAACCAATCTATCTGTTATGATATGGTTAAATCTTGCATTTATTATTGCTATCTTTTCACTTCCATCAAGTGAAAGTTTGCCTTCTATTACATTCATACTTTGTCCCTTAATTTTTTATTATTATACTATATTTTTATCTTAAACTATTTTGTATAGCTTTTATATCTTCTATCGTTTTGCCTAGTGCTTGTAAATCAAGCATATTAGGTCCGTCACAAAGTGCTTCACAAGGGTTATCGTGTGTTTCAAAGAAAAAACCATCTACACCAATAGCAGCTGCCCCACGTGAGAGTGGTGCTACAAATTCTCTTTTTCCTCCACTACTTCCACCTGCCATACCTGGCATCTGAACAGAGTGAGTTGCATCAAAAACAACTGGTGCAAACTCATTCATAATTATAAAACTTCTCATATCTACCACTAAATTTCCATAACCAAAAGTACTTCCTCTTTCAGTCAACCAAACCTTATTAGCACGAGCAACTTCTTTTCCCTCTTCTTGTACCCCTCTAGTTTCTAGCACTTTTTTAACAGAGTATCTCATATCTGCTGGATTTAAAAACTGTCCTTTTTTTATGTTTACAACTGCATCTGTTTTCGAGGCTTCAACAAGCAAGTCAGTTTGCCTACATAAAAAAGCTGGAATCTGGAGAACATCTGCTACCTCTGCAACTGGTTTTGCTTGAGTAGGAACATGAATATCTGTTAATATGTTATACCCAAACTCTTTTTTTACCTCATCAAGAAGCTTTAAACCCTCATCTATACCAGGTCCTCTAAAACTATCTAAACTTGTTCTATTTGCTTTATCAAAACTCGATTTAAAATAAAAATCTATTGTTTTATCTTCATGATATTTCATAAGTTGTTTTGCTACTGAAAACAACTTTTCTCTTCCTTCTATGACACATGGTCCTGCTATTAAAATCATTTTTTTTCCTTTGCAACTAATATACCACCAATAATAACAAGGATTATACCAAAAGCTCCCCAAAAGTCAGGTAAAGCATCTCCTAACATAACTCCAATAACTAATGAAAAGAGTATATTTGCATAACTTACAGACCCAACTATGCCAGCTTTAGTTGCTCCATATGCTTTTGTCATATAAATTTGTGCTACTGTTGCACTAGCTCCTAAACCTACTATATAAACCCACATTTTAAAATCTGGGATTATAAAACTTGCCTTTAAAAACTCTACATGTAAAAAATCATTAAACGCTATCAAAAGTAGTGGACCAATAGTTCCTGTTAGCATAAAAGACAATACTATTATTCGTGTATCATAGAATTTTTTAAGCTCTTTAACACTTGTATATGCTAAAGCAGCACCAATTCCACTAAGAAGCCCGAGCAAGTCCGTAAGTTCAATCTGTAATCCATTTGGTTTCATAATAAAAACTATACCAATAAAACCAACAATAAGAGCAACTATCTCTTTTATTCTTAACTTCTCTTTTAAAAACCAAAAAGCCAAAAGAGCTGTAAACATAGGTGAAGTTCTTGAAAATGTCATCGCATCTGCAAGTGAAATATGAGCGATATTATAAAAAAATGCTACCAAAGCAATAAATCCCATAAGTCCACGAAAAAAGAGCAAAAATGGCTTTCCACCAACTTGTTTAATCGGCATCTTAAAAAATGTTAATAAGATAAGTATAACTCCAACTATATTTCTAAAAAAAACAACTTCCAAAGAGTCCATTTGTGTACTAAGTTCTTTAGCCATAGCACCCATAATAGCAAAACAAAATGAAGCAAAAAGCATATACCATACACCTATATTTATACTTTTAATCAATCAGTTCTCCTCTAATATCACCAAAAAGAAGAACATCTTTAAGAACTGCTTGTTTACAAAGTCCATCATCTCCAAGGTTTAACAATAACTCACCTTTTTTACTAGAAAATATCTTTTGATTTATGATAACTTTCATTAGGTGTCCATCTTCCCAATCTAAATCATCTGAGTTTTTTAGAGGTATTATATCTATGCGTCCATCTGTTTTATTGGCACCAACAGCATAAAATTTAGAAGCAGTTTTAACTTCTAAACTAGGTAACATTTTTTTAAAGTTAAAAAATAGAGATAACAAATCATTTGGAGCATAATAATCTCCATCTTTTTGACTATACTCTTTTTTATTACCTATAAGTATTGTTTTTTGAACTTTTAACTCTTTTTTCTCGTGATTAAATACATACTTTCTAATATCTTTTTTCAATACTACTTTACTATTTATACTGCTATATCTTTGTACTATCTTTTTATAATAAGCTGGAATTAAAATACCATTTTTATCAACTCTTCCTTCACTTATATGCCACTCTTCTCTCTCCCCACTTAAGAAATTTGCAACTCCTGTAGTAACTGCGTGAACTACTATCTTGTATCTATTTTTCTCGTCTACATGTAAAGATGTATTGGCGATTCCAAGCTCTCCAAGTATACCAAAAGATACTCTATATTTTGCACTTATATCTGTTGCAAATATAGAAGTAACAAGAAAAAAGATTAAAACTATATGACTCAAGTCATTTCCTTAATATGAATATATATGATTATATATAAAATTGTGTTAAAATTCGTTTATCTTAATTTATGGGGTAACAGATGCAAGAATTTTTACAATACTCAATCTATAACATAAAAGCTATAGAT
>CAZIAJ010000169.1:0-4689 GCA_964537565.1 uncultured Sulfurospirillum sp. | reverse complement strand
TTTCTACTATTTAAAATAAGCAATTCTTTTTATCGTCATTTTTTCTAAGTTCGATGTAAGAATAGATACCTACAATAGTATCTATAAATAGATGTTAAAGTTTAATAATTTCTATTGAAGCTTAAAACTTAAAACAAGTAGAAGGAGAAGCAATGAAAGTAGAGATTTCTCGTAGGAGATTTCTTCAAGGCAGTGCTGCATTAAGTATTGCAGGGGGAGTTAGTATAAGTCCATCTGCAATAATGGCAAGTGCAGAAGCATTAACTAAGCCAGAAGATATTGGTAAAACGAAGATAGTAGCTACTCTATGTGAGATGTGTGTGAACAAATGTGCGGTATATGCGCATGTTAAGAATGGTGTTATAAAAAAACTTGACCCAAATCCATATTTCCCTAAATCAAGAAATATGCTTTGCCCAAGAGGTAACTCAGGGTTGGCAGCAATTTATGATGAAGATCGTCTAAAGTATCCACTTATAAGAGATGGGGAAAAAGGTAGTGGAAAGTTTAGACGAGTAAGTTGGGATGAAGCTTATACATATATAGGCGAAAAACTAACAAAAATATTAGATGAAGAGAAAGACAATCGTTCAACTGTAGCATTTTGTGCAGGAGAAGGAATGGCAGAGCATACATTTAAAAACTTCTATACTGGTTTTGGTTCTGCCCACTTTCTAAATCATGCTAGTTTATGTCTTGCAACAACAGTTTCGGGATATTCACTAACTATTGGTGGATATGGACAAGCTGATCTTGAAAATGCAAAATATGTCATTATGGCTGGAGCAAATAGAGCAGAGGCTATTATTACTCCTGATTCTATGGACTTTTTCAAAAGAACTAAAGGCCGTGGAGCTAAGTTAGTTGTAGTAGACCCTAGATTTACAAATACAGCGGCTAAGAGTGATAAGTGGCTTGGTGTAAATGTCGGAACTGATTTAGCATTTGTTTTAGCATTGACTTATGTTGTGATTAAAGAAGGAATTTATAATAAAGACTTTGTTGAAAATCATTTCAATGATTTTGATACATATAAGAAGCATATTATTAGCAATGAATATACTCCTGAGTGGGCCGAAAAGATTACAGGAATAAAAGCTGATGATATCTATGAAGTTGCAAGAGACTTTATGAAATATGCTCCTCAATCAGTTTACTATCAAGGACGTCGTACAACTTGGAGTAAAAATGATTTTCAACTGAGACGTGCACAAGCACTATTCTCTGCATTGGGTGGTGGTGTAGATATAAAAGGAGGTATCTGTTTTGGTAAAAAAATTCCAATGACAGGACATGAGGTACCTTCACCGATATATGACCAAGCAGAACCAAGAATAGATAGTACTGAGGCAGCTGTTGTTGGTGGAAGTGGTACTTGGGTAGGATTTAGAAATAAGGTTTTAGAAGGAAGAGCAGAGTATCCTATAAGAGCTCTTTTCAATTATAAACATAATCCAATGCAAAATATGCCAAACAATGCAAAAACAGCAGAGTTCTTAAAAAAACTTGATTTAGTTGTTACAATTGATACTATGCCAAGTGACACAGTAATGATGAGTGATGTAGTCCTTCCAGAGTGTACCTATCTAGAGAGAACAGATCCTGCTAAAGTATATGGTGGAATTGAGCCATCTATTGTTCAAAGAAACAAAGTAGTAGAGCCTATGTTTGAGAGTAAGCCAGTTATAGATATTATGAGAGGATTAACTCAGAAAATTTCTAAGTCCTTATTTGAAATAACAAAAAAGTATGATGAAGAAGTTCAAGATACTATAAAAGAAGAGGGTGAAGAGGCTGCTTATGAAGAGTTTGATTTAACAAAAGCATTTGAGAGCACTCAAGAAGAGTTAAATCATCATGCTGTTGCAAAACATGCAGGTGCTGCAGAATCATTAAAAGAAAAAGGTGTTTTTTACCCTAATATGGACAAATGGTTTAAAAAACTTAATGTTAATGAGTATGAGTACTATCCTGAAAGTGAAAAAGCTTATTCTGTTAGAAATGGTAAGTTAAAAACACCATCAGGAAAAGTAGAGTGTAATTTATCTTCTCTTACTAAACGTGGAATTGATGCGATGCCAACATGGAAAAAAGAATATGAAATGATTATTCCTGATGGACAGTTTAGATTTGTAACGGGTCGTCATGCACAATTTACACAATCAGGATCATCTAACAATAAAATGTTATTAGATTTAGTCCCAACAAATTACCTTTGGATAAATAAAAGGACAGCAACAAGAATGGGGATTAAGTTTGGTGATGAGCTAGAAGTTGCAAGTAAAGTTGGAAAAACTACTATAAAAGCTTATCCAACTGAGAAGATTGGTCCAAATACAGTATTTTGTATTCATGGTTTTGGAAATCATTCTGAAGCATTAACATTGGCGTATGCTAATGGAGGAAATGATTCAAATATCATTGAAGACTCTATAGAGCCAATGCATGGGGCAACTTGTCTTCATGATACTATTGTAGAAATTAGAAAGGTTTAATAATGGCACGTTATGGAATGGCATTAGATTATAAAAGTTGTATAAATTGCCGTGCATGTGAAACAGCATGTAAGGCAGAAAATGGAGTTCTACCAGGTCGTGATAACTATAGACTTTGGATTGGACAAAAAGAGATAGAAGGTGAGTTTCCAAATCTTTCAATTGCATCATTGACTTATCAACCAAGTCAGTGTCAGCATTGTGATAATGCACCTTGTCAGCAAGTGTGCCCAACCAATGCCACATATTATGATGAAAATAGAGTTGTTAGAGTTGATCCAGAAAAGTGTATCTTATGTACATACTGTATCAATGCTTGCCCTTATGACGCAAGATATGTTGATGATAGAACAGTTACAGTAGATAAGTGTAACTTCTGTTCAGATACAAGATTGGCAAATGGTGAGACAACAACAGCTTGTCAAGCAACTTGTCCTACAAAAGTTAGAACTTTTGGTGATTTAGATGATCCTAATAGTGATATTGCACAACTTCTAATGAAGCGAGAATATAAGCAAATCAAAGAGCATCTTGGTACTAAACCAAAATTGTTCTATCTACTGTAAGGAGGTAAATTATGAACTTATCAATCAAAAATTTAATAACATTTAACAAAACTCCACTAAATCTTTTAGTGGCATTTATAACTGTAGGTTTACTAGGTGCTTTTGTAGCTGGTGCAGTAGTATATTTTCTACATGGACATCATGCTTTTAATGTAACAAGACAACATCCATGGGGTTTGCTCATTGCTATGTATGTATTCTTTGTTGTATCAAGTACTGGTCTTTGTATTATTTCTTCAATTGGACATGTTTTTGGAGTAAAAGAGTTTCAGCAGATAGGAAAGCGTGCAATTGCTGGAGCAATCATTACAATCTGTTCAGGTTTTGCAGTAATAGCGCTTGAGATTGGACACCCAATAACAATGCTTATATACAACGTACTAACCCCAGGTCTTACATCAGCTATATGGTGGATGGGAACTCTTTACGGTATTTATCTATGTTTTATTATTCTAGAATTCTTTTTTCTAGCAGTAAAAGTAGATCATAAATGGTCAAAAATATTTGGTATAGGAGGACTTCTAGCAGGTCTTGCTGCACACTCTAATCTTGGTGCTGTTTTTGGTTTTTTGGTTTCTCGTCCAACTGCAAATGGTGTATTTTATCCAGTATATTTTATCCTTTCAGCTATGATTACAGGTTGTTATCTTATATACCTTATATATGGATTTAAATATAGAAATAATTATCCAGAGACTTTAAAGCCAATGCTTTTAAAACTAAATAAGATTTTAGGAATGTTACTTGGAATTCTTATATTTTTTGAAGCATGGAAGATTTTGACTGCACTTTATGGAACAATGCCAGAGCGTGCAGAAACTATTCTTTATGCAGTAACTAATCCAAGCTTTTTTATAGGCGAACTTCTTTTAGGTATGTTGATTCCTTTCTTTATAATTTTAATTAGTAATGGACAAGCAATCAAACCAATGGTATATGCATCACTAACAGGTATGATAGGTATATTTTTTATGAGATATGACTTAGTTCATGATACTTTGGTGTATCCAATGACAATGTTAAAGAGAAGTGAATATCAACTTCCTCCAACTCTATTACACTACTTTCCATCTCCAACTGAGATGGCAATAGGTTTTGGTGGTATAGGGATTACTATACTTGGATTATATGTTGCAGAAAAAGTATTTAATTTAGACCCAGACCCAGAGCATTAAGTTTATATATAAAAGTACTTGTGATAGTGCTTTTGTATAATTAATATAGATTTTAAATTGAATTAGACATTTATATGAAAGGAGAAGAAAATGAAGAAACTATTAACGCTTATTTTTGCAGCAATAGTTGGTTTAAGTTTAGTAAGCACTGCATCATTTGCAGGAGCAGCTAAAGGCCAAAAACTTTTCATCAAGAAGATGAAAAAACCTTGTGGCTTTAGTGGAGGCGTTATGGCTAAAAAACATACTCAAGATGAGTGGAAAGCTATATATGACTCTGGTAAGATGAATGATGAGTTAACTAAGATTTGTCCTAAAGCTAAACCATTAAAAAAGAAATACGTATCTCATGTATATGATTTTATGTATAACTATGCTAGCGATAGTGGTAATGTACCATCTTGATAACTTCTAAGGCAACAGGTTGTTGCTTACATATAAATAGTAGTTTTA
>CAZIAJ010000168.1:0-4691 GCA_964537565.1 uncultured Sulfurospirillum sp. | reverse complement strand
ATTTATAAGTATGAAGCACTCTCAAGAATAAAAGATGCTGAAGGAAAAGTTATTAGTCCATTTTTCTTTATGGATACTTCAAAAAAAGTTAGATTATATACTTTGATGACAAAACAGATTATAGATAAAAGTTTCAAAAAAATAGCACAAACAGATAAGACAATATCTATAAATCTTTTAGCTAGAGATATGATGGATGGAAATATAAGTAACTATATTATTGAAAAAATTAGAGAATATGGAATTGCGAAACAGATAGTATTTGAAATACTTGAAGATGAAAGTATAGAGAGTTTAATAAGAGTAGAAAATTTTATAAAAAAATCAAAAAGATTAGGGGTAAGAATAGCTATAGATGACTTTGGAACAGGTTATAGTAACTTCTCTTATCTTATAAAATTAAAACCAGATTATTTGAAAATAGATGGTTCAATTATTCAAAATATAGATACAGATAAAAATTCAGAAGCAATAGTAAAAGCTATCATCTCTTTTGCAAAGACTTTACATGTAGAGACTATAGCAGAGTTTATACACTCTAAAAAAGTCTATGATAAGTGTTATGAACTTGGAATTGATGAATTTCAAGGTTTTTATTTAGGAGAACCTAACTCAGATTTGGTATAATATACCTTTATGTGTAAAGGGAATATATGACTACTAAAGAACTTTTTTTCAAACTACTTAGATATAAATCTATAACACCAGATGATGATGGAGCATTTTTTTTTATAGCTGATTATCTTTCAGACTACAAACATACTATTATTGATATTGAAGATACAAAAAATATTTTTATATACAAACGTTTTGGAGATGGACCTCATCTAAGTTTTGCAGGACATATAGATGTAGTACCTCCAGGAGATGGTTGGGATAGTGATCCTTTTGAACCAACTCTTAAAGATGGAAAGATTTATGCTCGTGGAACACAAGACATGAAGAGTGGAGTTTGTGCTTTTGTAAATGCAATGAAAAATACAAAAAATTTTAATGGAACACTCTCTGCTATTTTAACAAGTGATGAAGAGGGTGATGCAACTTATGGAACTATAGAAGTACTAAAACATTTAAAAGAGATAGATTTTTTACCTGATTATGCGATAGTAGCAGAACCAACAAGTGAAGATAAGTTTGGAGATGCTATCAAGATAGGTCGACGAGGTTCTATTAATGGGTATTTACATATACAAGGGAAGCAGGGGCATGCTGCTTATCCTCAAAAGTCAGTAAACCCTATAAGTCAAATATCTTCAATACTTGATAAAATAACAGATCATTTTTTTGATGAAGGAGATGAGGATTTTGCTCCAAGTCAACTAGTAGTAACAGATATTAGAGCTGGTATGGAGGTAACTAATGTTACTCCTGCACATTTAAAAATGATGTTCAATGTTAGAAATTCAACTAATACAACAAAAGAAGATGTGAAAAAATATATAGATAACTTATGCATTGATTTAGATTATAATTTAAAACTTACTCAAGGCTCTTTCCCATTTATTACAAGTAGGGATAGTTATGTAGTTAAAGTGGTTCAAGAGGCTTTAAAAAAAGTTACACTCTCACAAGCAAAACTTTCAACAGCAGGTGGAACTAGTGATGCAAGATATCTTTCACAGTTTGGTATAGATTCTATAGAGTGTGGAATAGTAAATGATACAATCCATGCAGTAAATGAGCGGTGTAGTATAGATGAAGTTGAAAAACTAGAAAAAGTTTTTTTATATGTAATAGAAAATTTTAAGGATAATGGATGAATTATATAAGTACAGATAAGGCTCCTGCAGCTATAGGACCCTACTCACAAGCGGTAAATATTGGAGATATTATATACACTTCAGGACAGATTCCTCTTAATGCTTATGGAGCATTAGTTGAAGGAGATATTGCTACTCAAACGAAACAAGTTTTAACAAATCTTAGTGAAGTTCTTAAAGAGGGTGGTAGTAGTTTAGATAAAGTTATAAAAACAACAATATTTTTATCAAATATGGAAGATTTTGCTGATGTCAATAAAGTATACGCAGAGTTTTTTGGAACTCATAAACCAGCACGTAGTACAGTTGCTGTTAAGACTTTGCCATTAAAAGTTGGTATAGAGATAGAGGCTATAGCAATAAAGGGATAAATTTCTTTATATTTATAGTGTTTTCCCATATCCCTTGTTATATTGACGATTTTTATAATGTTTTTTACAACATAGTCATGATATTTTATGGATAAAACTTTTCTTTTTACTAAACTTTATTTAAATTTAAGAGCTAATTATAATCTAGCAAATAATAACAGTTTTTATAATAATTATGTATGATTATTCCAAGAAAAATTTTTAAGTTTAAGGACATATTGCATGGCGAATAAACATTATGAAGTCTTGGTTGTTGGTGGAGGGATTTCAGGTGCGGCTCTTTTTTATGAATTAGCTAAATATACAGACGTTAAAAGTGTTGCTCTTTTAGAAAAATACGATAGCTTAGCAACCTTAAACTCAAAAGGGACTAGTAACTCTCAGACTATTCATTGTGGTGATATTGAGACAAACTATACTGTTGAGAAAGCAAAAAGTGTAAAAAGAACTGCAAAGATGGTTGAGAAGTACTGTTTACAGTATAATTATCAAGATAAGTTTATGTTTGCTCATCAAAAAATGGCAATTGGTGTCGGTGATGAAGAAGTTAACTATATGAGAAAAAGATATGAAGATTTTAAAGAGCTTTTTCCATATCTTGAAGTTTTTGAAAAAGAGAAACTAAAAGAGATAGAACCAAAACTTATTTTTGATGAAAATGGTAATGAAAGACCAGAGAGTATAGTTGGTGTAGGTGTACAAAGTGGGCAGTGGAGTACAGTAGATTTTGGGAAAATGGCTGATAGTCTTGTCGAAAATGCTCAAAATATAGAAGATACTGTGACAGACGTTTTTTTTAATTCGCAAGTAACTAATATAAAACAAGTTGAGGATATACATGAAGTAGAAGTAGGTGGACAAACTTTTACTGCTGATTTTGTAGTTGTAAATGCAGGAGCACATTCACTCTATTTAGCTCATCGTATGGGTCATGGAACTGATTATGGTTGTCTTCCAATGGCAGGAAGTTTTTATGTAACTACTAAGAAGATTTTAAATGGTAAAGTGTATATGGTTCAACATCCTAAGCTTCCATTTGCTGCGTTGCATGGTGACCCAGATATCCTTTTAAATGGTTTTACTAGATTTGGACCAACTGCACTTGCACTTCCAAAATTGGAGCGTTATCATGGTAACTCTACAGTTATAGATTTCTTTCAAACTTTAAGATTTGATAGTAATATAGCTAAAATATTTTGGGATTTATTATCAGATAATGATATAAGAAGCTATATAATGAGAAATTTTATGTTTGAAGTTCCTTATATCAATAAAAGACTTTTTGTTAAAGATGCTAGAAAGATTGTTCCATCTCTTCAGTTAGAAGATATTGAGTATGCTGATGGTTTTGGAGGAGTTCGACCACAAGTACTAGACAAAAAAAATCAAAAGCTTATGTTAGGTGAAGCAAGTGTAAATCCTGGAACTGGTATTATTTTCAATATGACACCAAGCCCAGGAGCAACGAGCTGTTTAGGAAATGCTGAAAGAGATACCAAGCTAGTTTGTGAGCATCTTGGAAAAACTTTTAATCAAGAAGAATTCAATAAGGATTTAGTTGACTAATCCACTTGATTTATATGCAAAAATAGAGCCTCTTATAGGTTTTTATGATGAGTATGATGAATTATACTCATCATACTTACAAATACTTTTTCCATTACATGTAAAGTCTGTTTTAGATATAGGTTGTGGCAATGGTAAATTTCTTAAACTTCTGAATGAAGAAGGTTTTAATGCTTATGGTATAGATAGAAGTGAAGAGATGGTAAAGCGTGCTTGTAAGCTTGGAGTTAAAGCCAATACAAAAGAACTATCTAGCTTAAATTCAAATTCTTTTGAATGTGCATTGGCTGTTGGTGATGTGCTTAATTATATAAAAGATAGTGAGTTAAACTCATTTTTTGATGATGTAAAGAGAGTGGTTGGAGATGATGGTTACTTTTTAGCAGATATAAATACAAAGATTGGATTTGAAGTAGCTGATGGTGTTGTAGTAAAAGATGATGAGGAGACTTTTTTATCTATTGAAGCAGATTATGAAGATGAAATTTTAACTACAAATATAACTCTTTTTGAAAAGCAGAATGATAAATATATCAAATCATCTGGTCAAGTTTTACAATATTATCATAAAAAAGAGAGATTTGAAAATTTAAATAGTTTTAGACTTGTAGGAACTTCACCTATATCTATGTTTAGTGAAGAGGAAGAAAAATTATTAATGCTATTTCAGGCTATTTGACAATTTTACTTATCTCTTTAAAGACTTCATTTTTAGCACTTACACATAGTTCAAAAAGTATAGATTCATATGTTGCAGGTATTGCTCCAGATTGTATCATTCTTTGGATACTAGAATCTTTGTTATGGGAACTTCTTGAACTTATACAATCGGTAATAACAATAGGTATAAAACCAGCTTCAAGTAGATCTAATACACTTTGCATAACACATACGTGAGCTTCAATACCAAAAATAATAACAAATTTTTTATTTAGTTTTTTTATACGCTCTATTGTATTATCTTACACATAGTTCAAAAAGTATAGATTCATAT
>CAZIAJ010000167.1:0-4764 GCA_964537565.1 uncultured Sulfurospirillum sp. | reverse complement strand
TTTTTGTCTTTTAATATAAAAATAAAGGATTTAAAAGATTTACCAGTAAAAAGTAATAAAGATAAAAATAGAATAGACCATAGTATACGATGAATTAAAATTTCAAAAGCGTCTACATTACTAACAAGCTTAAAATAGATAGGAACTAAGCCCCAGAAAGTAAATGCTAATATAGCGTAAATAGTACCTTTTTTTTCATTATTCAAAAAAATATCCTTTTAAAAGAGCAATTATATCTGATTTTTTGGTATAATCATGAAATTTTTAAATTAAAGGTAATTATAATGAAGTGGTCAAGAACATCTTGGAGAGAGTTCAATATAAAGCAACAACCAACTTATCCAAATAAAGAACAACTACATAGTGTTGAAAAAGAGTTAAATAATTTTCCACCACTTGTTTTTGCAGGTGAAGTGAGAAATCTTAAAAGAGAGCTAGCAAAAGTTTGTCGTGGAGAAGCATTTTTACTCCAAGGGGGTGACTGTGCAGAGAGTTTTAGTGAGTTCAATGCTGATAATATAAAAGATATGTTTAAAGTTATGATGCAAATGGCAGTAGTTCTTACATTTGCAGGTGGTTGTCCAGTTGTAAAAGTAGGGCGTCTTGCTGGTCAGTTTGCTAAGCCTCGCTCATCAGATTTTGAAGAAGTTAATGGTGAAAAACTTCCAAGTTATAGAGGTGACATAATTAATGGCAATGAGTTTACTTCAAACTCAAGGATACCAGATCCACAAAGAATGATAAAGGCATATAATCAATCATGTTCAACAATGAATCTACTTCGTGCTTTTGCTCGTGGTGGTATGGCAGATCTTCATAAAGTACATAAATGGAATTTGGATTTTGTAAAAGAGGGTAAGCTTGGAGAGAAGTATCAAACTTTGGCAGATAAGATTACAGAAACTTTAGAGTTTATGGAGGCTTGTGGAATTACTTCTACAAATACACCAACTATAAATGAAACAATTCTTTATACTTCTCATGAAGCACTTTTGATGAACTATGAAGAGGCTCTTACTAGAGAAGATAGTTTAAGTGGAGATTGGTATGATTGTTCAGCTCATATGCTTTGGATAGGTGATAGAACGAGAGATGTTAATGATGCTCATGTAGAGTTTTTAAGAGGTGTCAAAAATCCAATAGGTATAAAAGCAGGTCCAACTATGACAGCCGATGGGCTTATAGAACTTATAGAGAAAGTAAATCCTGAGAATGAAGAAGGAAGACTTAACATTATTGTTAGAATGGGTGCAGATAAAATAGAAAATGAATTTCCAAAATTAGTTCAAGCTGTAAAAAAACATGGTAAAAATGTTGTTTGGAGTATTGATCCTATGCATGGAAATACAATAAAAACATCTAATAATTATAAAACTAGAGAGTTTGGAGAAGTTTTACGAGAAGTAAAAGGTTTTTTTAAAGTTCATAAAGAAGAGGGAACTTTCCCTGGCGGTGTTCATCTTGAGATGACAGGTCAAGATGTTACTGAATGTACAGGTGGGTATAAAGATTTAACAGAAAAAGATTTAGAAGATAGATATCATACTCACTGTGACCCAAGATTAAATGCTGATCAGGCATTAGAGCTTGCATTTTTAATCGCTGAGTCATTAAAAGAGGCAAGAGCTAATCGTCGTCATAAAGCCTAATAACTCTATCACTACACCACGAAGCTAATGCTTCATCGTGTGTGATTAGAAGTATACCAACTCTATCCAAAAACTTAACTAGAAGTTTCATTACTTCTAGTTGAGTTACATTATCTAAGGCACTTGTTGGCTCATCTGCTAAGAGAAGTTTTGGTTTCATAAGTAATGCTCTTAGGATGGAACAGCGTTGTAGTTGCCCACCACTAAGCTTGTGTGGTTTTTGATTTAGTAGTGAAGTATCAAGTTCTAGTGATTTACATATTTCTTTATATCCTTCAAGTGAAGCAACATCTTTTATTTGGTTTTTTATTGTATAAGTAGGATGAAAAGAAGTATATGGGTCTTGAAAAATTTGTCCTATATTTTTACAGGCAATATTCCCATTTAATGGCTTTAAATTTTTAGTTATTAGTTCAAATAGTGTACTTTTACCACTACCACTAGCTCCAAGTACTGTTACAACTTCACCTACATCTACATGTAAAGATAAATCTTTATACAGTAAGGAAGAGTTTTTATACCCAAATGTTATATTATCTACATCTAAAACTCTACTCTCTTGCATTACCTTTTCCGTATATTTTAAATTTGTATGTTGTTAAGTCATTGATACCCATTGGACCTCTTGCATGAAGCTTGTTTGTACTTATGCCAACCTCTGCACCAAATCCAAACTCTGCACCATCTGTATATCTTGTACTTGCGTTTATATATACACAAGCAGAATCTACTTCATTTAAAAATTTTTCGCCAGTTGTATAGTTTTCAGTAATGATAGCTTCAGAGTGACCTGAACCAAATCGGTTTATATGAGTTATCGCTTCATCTACATTTTGTACTATTTTTATTGATAAAATATTTTCTAGATATTCTGTACTAAAATCTTCTTCAGAAGCTAGTTTTACTTCTATCGCCTTTATAGTTAGTTCACATCCTCTTAATTCCGTCTCAAACTTATCAAACTCTACTTTTAGAAGTTTTAAAACTCTTTTCGAAACATCTACATGTACTAATAGTGTTTCCATGGCATTGCAAACTCCTGTTCTTTGACATTTAGCATTTATTGCTATCTTTACAGCAGTCTGTATATTTGCATCTTTATCTATATAAGTATGACATAAGCCTTTGTCATGTTTTACTACTGGAACAGTTGCATTTTCACTAATATAGCGTATTAGAGCTTCACCACCTCGAGGAATTACTAAATCCACATATTTATCCATTTTTATGAGTTTTGCAACACCTTCTCTTGTATTATCAGGAATAAGGGATATTATATCTTTTGGTAAATCATTTTCTATAAGAACACGCTGTAGAGTTTTTGCAATGATGTGATTTGAATTATGAGCTTCTTTACCACCTTTTAAAACACAAACATTACCACTTTTAAAACATAGTGCTGCAGTATCACTTGTAACATTTGGACGACTTTCATAGATGATTGCGATTACTCCGATAGGTACGGAGACTTTTTCAATACGAAGTCCACTAGGAACTACCCAACCATCAAGTATACGCCCGATAGGTTCTTTTAGTATGGCTATTTCATCTATTGCTTTTGCCATAGCTTCTACTCTTGCTTCATCTAAGTATAGTCTATCAAGAAGAGCAGAGTTTAAACCACTGTTTTTTCCTGCTAAGACATCTTTTTTATTTTCCTCGATTATATTCATTGCATTATCTCTTAATGCATTTGCCATGAGATATAAAATTCTATTTTTTTCACTAGGTTCTAATGCCGCAATTACACGAGAAGAGTGTTTTATGTTTTTTAAAAAAATATCCATTTTTAGACCTTGTACTATAATATAGAATTAATTTTACAATTTTTTGCTATAATAGTACATTAAATTAATTTGTACTTAGGGATTTAAAATGCAACAAATATATGATATGGTAATTATAGGTGGTGGTCCTGGGGGAATTGGAGCTGCCGTTGAAGCTAAAATATTAGGATTAGATAGAATTTTGATGATAGAAAAGGGTGATAACCACTCTCAAACGATAAGAAAATTTTATAAAGACAATAAAAGAGTAGATAAAGATTATAAAGGTCAAGTAATTGAGCTTGCAGGTAATGTTGATTTTAAAGATGGTACAAAAGAGAGTACATTAAACTATTTTGATCAGCTTTTAGATAATGGAGAAATTGATACCGCTTTTAATTCAGAAGTAGAAAAGATAAAAAAAGATGGTGATCTGTTTCAAGTTATTACTACTAGTGCGGGTTATGTTTCTAAAAACGTAATTATTGCAATAGGAACTATGGGAAAACCAAATAAACCAAGTTATAAAATACCTCCATCAATAAGAAGTAGAGTAAATTTTAATCTTGATAAATGTTCTAGTGGAGAAAAACTTCTTCTTGTAGGCGGTGGTAACTCAGCAGTTGAGTACGCAATAGAACTTTCAAAAACTAATACTGTTACATTGAATTATAGAAGAGATAAATTTACAAGACTTAATGAAATTAATGAGAAGATGATTTATGAGTACAATGGACAAGAAAAATTAAGACTTAGAATGGGAACAGATGTTGAATCATTGGAGAATGAAAATGGTCTTGTTAAAGTAAACTTTACTGATGGTTATTACACTATATACGATAGAGTTATCTATGCAATTGGTGGAACAACGCCAGTTGATTTCTTGAAGCTTTGTGGTGTAACTTTTGATGAAAATAATAAACCAGAGTTTGATGAGAACTTTGAAACTAAAAGAAAAGGGCTTTATTTAGCTGGAGATATAGCAGTTCAAAGTGGTGGTTCTATTGCAATAGCACTGAATCATGCACATCATATTATAACTCATATTTTAAATCAGAAGTAACTATATGCAGCAAAACTTTTTTTCTGTTTTTTTAAATATCATATTAAGCTTATTGCTATTGGGAAGTATCATATTTTCATATTTTTTTGGGAATTTTGGTGGTATAAGTTTAGAAGAGTTAAATAAAAATTATTTGGTAAAACAAGAGCTAAGTTTTTCAGATTTACCTAAAGAAATACAAAAAAAATATATAAATAGAGATGGTTTTAAAACACAATTAGAAGAAACAAAGATAGATATGGTTTTTGATGATGAAGGTAATCCTATTCTTGATGGAGAAGAAAAT
>CAZIAJ010000166.1:0-4811 GCA_964537565.1 uncultured Sulfurospirillum sp. | reverse complement strand
TCATTAATTATACCAAAAATAAATCATTTTACTACTATTTTAAACATTTTTTTTGTTTTTTTATACATTTTTTTACTATTATGAAACACATAAGTATCTTTTTATACGGTTTTTCGTATGAAATTAAATCTTTGAATTTTTAGTGGGGGGATATGGGTGACAAAGGAAATTAATCCTTTGTCAGTTTTGTTGATTTATTACTTTATTCTTATAGAAAGCTTTGCAGCTACTTCATTATGCTTAGCATAATCTTTTCTCTTAAGATATTTCATCAATCTTTTTCTTTGGCTAACAAGTTTAAGTAGACCTAGTCTAGAAGAGTGATCTTTTTTGTTAATTTTCAAATGCTCAGTTAACTCTCGTATTCTAAAAGTTAAAAGTGCGATTTGCACAGCAGGTGATCCTGTATCAGTTTCACTTGCACCAAATTCTTTTGCGATTTCTAATTTTTTCGCCGAATCCAAAGCCATAATGACCTCCAAATTGGTATAATCTCCCTAAAAAGGGGAGATGAATTATATCTAAACAAACAAAAACTATCTTTAAACTATATATTTAGTATATAACTTCCATTTATAAAGGAAAAACAAGTTTATATTTAGTACAATTTTACTCTTATTTAAAAGGATTGTGAATGCTACTAACAAAAGCAAGTGAATATGCCCTGCTGTCATTGATAATGATTTCTCAAAAAGAGACTCCACAAGATGTGGACACTCTATCGACACAACTAGGTATTTCTAAAAGCTTTTTAGCAAAAATACTTCAAGCTCTTGCAAAAGAAGGTATACTAAAATCTTATAAAGGTGCTCATGGTGGATTTTTACTAGCAAAAAATCCAGATGATTTTAGTCTAAAACAGATAATTGCTTGTGCAGAAAAAAAACCTACTATGGTACTTGAATGTACCACTTCACAAGGCTGTTGTCCTAACAATAGAGCAGATTTTTGCAAAATTTTACCATTTTTAAATAAACTTCAATCTAAAATTGATGATTTTTTAGATAATATGTCACTTAAAGATATAATTAGCTAAATAAATTCATTAAGGTAGATATGGCACCAAGACAAAAAAGCATGCTTACTCGTATTGCTCCTTTTTTAGAGATTATTGTTAAAGCAAAAGACTTAACTGTAGTTGCTTTTATTATAGCTATAATAGCTATAATTATAGTTCCACTTCCTAGTGGGTTATTAGACTTTTTTCTTACTATATCTATTGCTGTATCTGTTCTTATAATTCTAATTTCATTATATATTCCAAAACCAACTGACTTAACAACATTTCCAACCCTGATTTTAATCATAACACTATATAGACTCTCACTAAACATCGCAACAACTAGGATGATTCTTAGCAAAGGGCATGAGGGAACTGACGCAGTTAGTGAGATAATCTCAAGTTTTGGGCAGTTTGTTGTAGGTGGGAACTATGTTATAGGTATTATTGTTTTTTCTATTTTAGTTTTAATCAACTTTATGGTTATTACTAAAGGTTCAACCAGAGTTGCTGAAGTTGCTGCTCGTTTTACTCTTGATGCTATGCCTGGAAAACAGATGGCAATTGATGCTGATTTGAATGCTGGACTTATAGATGAAAAAACAGCTCGTGAGCGTCGTGAAACTATCATTCAAGAAGCAAACTTTTATGGAGCTATGGATGGTTCATCTAAGTTTGTAAAAGGTGACGCTGTTGCTGGTATTATTATTACCATTATCAACATAATAGGTGGATTTTTAATTGGTGCTTTTCAATACAATTTAGATGCAGCTGTTAGTGCTCAAACGTATACTATTTTAACAATTGGTGATGGTTTAGTTTCACAACTTCCTGCACTTATAAGCTCAACAGCAACTGGTATCATCATAACTCGTGCAAGTAAAGCCAATGATGGTAAAAACTTTTCAGATAGTACAGTTGATCAGCTTTTTAGTGAATATAAAACACTTGTCATTGTTGGTTTTATCCTTATGATGTTTGCCATAGTTCCTGGTCTTCCTACATTTTCTTTGGGTTTTGTTGGGCTTATCTTTTTAGGTCTTGGTTACCTTGTGAAAGTTACGCAAGATGGTACTTTCTCTTTAGATAAGTTTTTTACTCAACATATCGAACTAAAAGAACCAAAAGTAGGAACAAAACTATCAGAGGCAACAAAAGATGGACAACAAGCTCATTCCAAAACACCTAAAAAAAGTCCTGAAGAAGAGAAAAAAGAAGAAGAATCAGCACTAAATGATATACTAAAACTAGAAATCTTAGAACTTGACTTAGGTTATCAACTTATCAAACTAGCAGACCCTGCACAAGGTGGAGATTTACTAGAGCGTATTAAAAGTATGCGTCGTAAAATCGCTGGTGATTTTGGATACCTTATACCTCAAGTAAGGATTAGAGATAATCTACACCTTCAACCAAACCAATATCAACTTCTCTTAAAAGGTATAGCTATTGGAGAGGGAGAGATATACCCAGACAAATATCTTGCTATGGATAGTGGACTTGTAACAGATGAAGTAGAAGGTATCCCAACGAAAGAACCAGCATTTGGATTAGATGCTATTTGGATTGACCCTAAAATCAAAGAAGATGCTATTATAAAAGGGTATACTGCTGTTGACCCTGCTACTGTCATTTCAACACATATGAGCGAACTTATAAAATCACACTCTGAAGAACTCCTTACTCGTCAAGAAGTACAAAGCCTTGTAGATAAACTAAAAGAGAATTTCCCTGTTATTGTAGAAGATTGTCTAAAAGTTTCTACTATTGGACTTATACAAAAAGTTCTTAAAGCTCTTCTTCATGAAAAAATACCGATTAAAGATTTGCTAACTATACTTGAAACTATAAGTGATGTAGCAGAAGTAACCAAAAATATAGATATAATAGTAGAACAAGTTCGTGCAAAACTATCACGTATGATAACTAAACAGTATATAGATGAAGATGGTGTTTTAAAACTACTAACATTTAATGCAAATACTGAACAAAAACTACTTGATTCTTCACATGAAAGAGATGGTGTAAGAGAACTTCTTTTGAACATTGGTCAGATAAATACTCTTGTTAAAGTTGTTAGTGATGAAGCTAAAAAACTGCTACAACGTGGAATTGCTCCAGTGGTTATAATCGTTGACCCAATGCTAAGAAAAGCACTAAATGACATATTTGAAAAATTTGGATTAGATGTTATTGTTCTTAGTCATGCAGAGATTGACTCAAAAGCAAAATTTGAAGTTATAGGTAGTATAGAAATTGAAGATTTATAACTTACCAAAATTAAAATGAAAGAATAATATGGAACAATATAAAATATATCATCTATCACATACAGACCTAGATGGTTACGGTTGCCAAATGGTAACAAATCACTTCTTTAAAAATGTAGAATTTTTAAATTCAAACTATGGAAAAGAGATAAATGAGAGAATTAATCAAATCATAAATAGTATTGCAACTAATGAAATTCAAAACAATCTAATTTTAATTACTGATTTAAATCTCACAGTAGAGCAAGCTAAAGAGCTTGAAGGAAAGGTAAAAACAAATCAAAAAGAGGTAAAACTTCTACTACTAGACCATCATAAAAGTGGCCAAGATTCTGCAAATGAGTATGACTGGTATTATCTTGACCATACAAGAAGTGCAACAAAAATAACTTATGATTTTTTTAGTGCGATTATGAGTACAAACAGAGAACTTTCAAAACTTGTAGATGTTATAAATGCTGTTGATATTTGGCTAGATGACCAACCTGAGTTTGAATTAGGAAAGGTATGTTTAGGACTTATAAGTGGAGCAAAAGAGATAAATAGAATCATGTTTAACAAAGAGAACTCAGACTATATGTTTAATATACTCAAAGAGATACAACCTTACTTTGATAAAAACAACCCTCATATTGCTTTAGACGAGGCTACTCATAAGATAAAAAAAGACTATTTTAGAATAGGAGAAGACGACACCTTAAGTAATTTAGTATCTAAATGTAACGTAGATATGCTTACAAAAAATAGAGATAAAATGACTATCAAATATGGTGAATTTAAAGGAATATTAACATACAACATAGGTAATGTTTCTGTTATTGGCAATGACTTTTTAAAAGCAAACCCAGATTTTGATTTTTTTATGGATATTACATCAAGAAAAACAATAAGTCTAAGAGCAAATGGTAAAATAGATGTAAGTAAGATGGCTGGACGTATAGGGAATGGTGGTGGACATCCAAATGCAAGTGGTGGCCTTTTAAATAGTTTTAAAGATAGTTTTATATATGATAATGTAAGAAAACAAGTAATGGATATAATCCTAAGTAAAGGAGTACATAGTGTCAAATAACTTAACAGATGCTTTAGAAGAAGCAGAATTTGAACTAGATGAGATAGCAATGCAACTTGCAGATATGCTTGGAGCTGCACTTCATTTTGCCGGTGTAAAAGAAGAGAAGATTCCTGATGCTGTTGATGCATATCTTCAAGGGTTAGATACTCTTTTTAATGATGATGAAGAGACAGCAGAGATGGGATATGAAGAAGTTATTCAGGTGATTAACTCCCTTAAAACTACACATAAGCACCTTTTCAAATGATTACTATAACATTTAACGCTTTTTCATTTTTAAATACTAAATTGAAAAAAAGAGGAATAGCTTGTGGAAATACTCCTATGGAGATAGAAAAAGAGATATCAATAAATCAGTTAATAACAAATCTAGAACTTGAATTGGATGAAGTTGAAGCTGCTTTTGTAAACCATAAAATTGCACCATTTGATACTGTTTTAAAACCAAATGACAGAGTAGCTCTTG
>CAZIAJ010000165.1:0-4827 GCA_964537565.1 uncultured Sulfurospirillum sp. | reverse complement strand
CTTTAATACTAATCAATAACTTCAAAGAGCTAAATAATTTACTTGAAGTAAAAGTAGACTTAAAAACAAAAGAGCTTCAAACACTAAATAATTCACTAGAAAAAAGAATCAAACATGAAGTGGAAAACAGCAGAAAAAAAGACCAAATTATGTTCTCTCAGGCTAGGTTAGCAAGCCTTGGTGAGATGCTTCAAAATATAGCTCATCAGTGGCGGCAACCACTTGGAGCACTTACTATGATAATCCAAAGTTTTCAATCAAAATTTTTATCAGGGAAACTTACAGAGGAGTTTGTTGACTCACGAGTAGAAGATGCTGGAGTATTGGCTAAAAATATGTCTGATACACTAGAAGATTTTAGAACATTTTTTGACCCAAACAAGTTTCATAAAACTTTTAGTATAAAAAAAGTTATAAATAAATCTATTGATTTAACAAAATATCAACTAGAAAAAGATGGTGTAGAAGTCTCATTTACAATGCAAGAGGATATTAAAATATATGGTTTTGAAAACGAACTAACTCACGTGATTTTAAATCTCATAAATAACTCTAAAGATGCACTCAATGAAAACAATATTGAAAAAAAGCAGATAAGAATTATCGTAAAAACAACAACGAATAGTGTTATAATCAATGTTATAGACAATGCAGGTGGTATAAAAAGTGATATAATGTCAAAGATTTTTGACCCATACTTTACAACAAAACACAAAAGTATAGGGACTGGTATCGGTCTTTACATGTCTAAGCAGATGGTTGAAAAACATATGAATGGAAAAATAAGTTGCAAAAATATGCAACATAAAATGGGCAAAAACGAATTGATAAACTGTGCAATGCTCACAATAGAGATACCAAAAAAACTATATGTGGATAAGGAGATAGTGTGAACAGAAGAGATTTTGACCTTCTAAATGGATTTAATATACTCTACATAGAAGATGAAGTAGACTTACTTAAACATACAACTACTGTTTTAGAAGATTTTGCGAAAAATATATTTTCTGTTCAAACTTGTAGTGAAGCACTTACAACTTTAAACAAAAATCATATTGATGTTATTATCTCAGATATACTTCTAAAAAATGAAAATGGTATAGAATTTTTACATCATCTAAAAAATGATTTAAATATAAACATACCAACGATCCTCACAACAGCCCATACAGATACTGAACACCTCTTAGATGCTATCAAACTAAAGGTGGAAAACTATATAGTAAAACCTATCAATATAAAAGAGCTTCTAAATGCTCTACACGATGTACTTATGCCAAAAATACAGCAAAAAGAGATAGACAAATCATACAATATTATAAAAACTATCTCAGCTGTAATAGATGGAAAACAAGTTGATTTGATCCGCTTTATAATTAGAAATCTTGATGATGAAAACATTTTAAACTACTCTTACACAGATATAATGGAGAGAGTTGAAGTAAGTAAACCAACAGTTATAAAACTATTTAAATCTCTAAGTGACCAAGGAATACTAACAAAAATTCAAAATGGTAAATACCATTTTGATGAAACAAAATTGCCTATACCGGAGTAAAAATGAACCCTTTAAGAAAATTACCGAAAATAGATAAACTTATACTAAATCCTCTTTTTAAAAATCTAAATCCATCTCGTTTGGCATATATTGCTAGAGAGAAGATAGATAAGTTAAGAGAAGATATACTAGCAGAAAAAATCAAAGATTTTGACGATAAAGAGTTATTGCAAGAGATAAAATACAGTTACAACAAACTTTTTGAACCATCTTTAAAACCTCTTATAAATGCAACTGGAGTAATCTTGCATACAAATATGGGAAGAAGTTTGATAGCTCAAAACATTTTAGGCGAAGCATCAAAAGTTATAACAAACTACTCAAACCTAGAGTATAATCAAGAAAAAGGTTGTAGAGGAGAGAGATACGAACACGTTAGTGAACACCTCAAAAATCTTTTACATGTAGAGGATGTTTTAGTAGTAAACAACAATGCAAGTGCAGTATTTTTAATACTAAATACCTTTTCTAAAAGTAAAGAGGCAATAGTATCTCGTGGGGAGTTAGTTGAGATAGGTGGAAGTTTTCGCATACCAGAAGTTATGAGTCAAAGTGGAGCAATACTTCATGAAGTTGGAGCAACAAACAAAACAAAAAAAGATGATTATGCAAATGCTATCAATGAAAATACAGCAATGCTTATGAAAGTTCATCAATCCAACTTTAGCATTGAAGGATTTAGTGAAAATACTAATTATGCAGATATAAAAGAACTTTGTAATAAGCATAACTTGATAGATTACTATGATTTAGGAAGTGGTTATGTACCCGAACTTCCATATAATTTAGGAAACAATGAGCCTTCATTAAAAACCATACTTAAAGACAACCCATCACTTATAAGTTTTAGTGGCGATAAACTTTTTGGAAGTGTTCAAGCTGGTATAATCGCTGGGAAAAAAGAGCTTATTGAGAAACTAAAGGAAAACCAACTACTAAGAATGCTAAGAGTCGATAAAATCACACTTAGTATATTAGAAGAGACAATAAAAGCTTACTTAAAAGAGGACTATAAATCTATTCCAACTCTATGGATGCTCTTTCAAAGTGAAGAGTCTCTACATGAAAGAGCTACCAATATACAAAAAACTATTGGAGAGTCTATCTGCAATGTTGTAAAGAGCAAAACAGTTATGGGTGGCGGAACTTTGCCAAATAGAGAGTTTCCAACAGTCGCTCTACATGTAAAGGGTAAAGCACATGAACTAGAAAGAAAATTTAGAAAAAACAATATCATAGGACGTATTGAAAACGATATGTTTTTAATAGATTTTAGAAGTATTCTTCCAGAGTTTGAAAAGCAAATAATAGATACCATAAAAGAGACGATTAAATGAGATATACAGAAGTAAAACTTCGTGCTTCAGTCGCGAGGAATTTTTGCTGGGCTTTGCTCAGTAAAAAGGGGACAATTAAATGAAACACATCATAGTAGGAACAGCAGGACACGTAGATCATGGGAAAACAGCACTTATAGAAGCTTTAACAGGCTTTGCTGGAGACTCGCTAGAAGAGGAAAAAAGACGAGGAATAACTATAAACCTTAGTTTTTCAAATCTTGTAAATGAAGATACAAACGTAGCTTTCATAGATGTTCCTGGGCATGAAAAGCTTTTGAAAAACATGATTGCTGGGGCTTTTGGGTTTGATGCATGTATGGTTGTGATTGATGCCAATGAAGGGGTTATGCCTCAAACTAATGAGCATCTTGAGATTTTAAATCTGTTACATGTAAAGAGTATTATTATCGCTTTGACTAAAAGTGATTTGGTAAGCAAAGAGAAAATTGAACACAGAAAAGAGGAGATAACAGAGTATTTTAAAAACTTTTCTCATCTTAGTCTCAAAGCCATTGTTCCAGTTAGTATATATGTACCAGAAACTATACAAGACCTTAGAAACGAACTTTTTAGTATACCAATTATTGAAAAAGAGAGTAATGGTCTCTTTAGATACTATATTGACCGTTCTTTCTCACTTGCAGGTGTGGGAACAGTAGTAACAGGAACTGTACTTGATGGAACAATAAAAGTTGGAGAAAAGATATTTGCTCCTGAGCTTGGTAAAGAGATAATAGTAAGAAACCTACAAGTACATGAAAAAGATACCGAGTCTGCTCTGAGTAGCCAAAGAACTGCAATAAATCTACAAAATGCAAAAGTTGCTCTTAAGAAAGGGACTCTACTTTGCAAAAAAGGTTTTATTCGTGGTTTTGAAAGTGTTGATGTTTGGGTTGAAGGAATCTCAAATCAAAAAGTAAAACACAATACAAAAGTAATCCTTTTCATAGGAACAAAACAAGTAGAAACAAAAGTGCTTCTATACAACAATGAGAGTGAAACAAATGCAGGATTTGCAAAACTTCAGTTTGATAAAAAAATCTTTTTAGTTCATAATGAACCTTTCATTATCTGTTCAAGTGGTAGAACTATAGGTGGTGGCAGAGTACTAAATCCTATCAATGATCCTATAAAGAAAAAAGTAAAAATGCCACTTTTAGAAGCTTTAAAAAATGATGATTTTAAAACTGCTTTTAAATTACTTGTAAACTCTCATAAAAGAGGTTTTGGACTTATCTCATCTAATCAAAGATTTGGTCTTAACCATAGTGTAGCTTTAGAGATAGCTTCTAATATGAAAGATGTTTTTGTAGATGAAAAAGGTCTAGTGTTATATCCTATTGAGATTAAAAATGAACTAAAAGAGAAGATAAATGCCATATATGAAAAAAATGAGTATGCCCTACTCTCTGCAAACTCTTTAGCCCTTAAAATAAAATGGGCAAGTGAAACACTATTAAGTGATGTTTTACAAGATATAGTAAAAAGTGGTCAACTTGAGTTTAAAGAAGGTATCTATAAAAATCCAAATATCGATGTAAATAACATAGATAAAGTAATAGAAGATAAAATGTACACTATTTTACAAGATGAAAGCTACACTCCAACAGCACCTTATAACATATATGATGAATTAGACATTGATAGAAAGATGGGAGATGATGCTTTAAAACGATTGACAAGGGCTAAAAAAGTAGTTAGATTAGCTCATAATTTGTTTGTCACAAGTGAAAACTTAAGTACAATCATGACAAGACTACGTGAAATCATAAAAAATAGAGGCTATATTGATATTGCGTCTTTTAAAGAGCATTATTCTATGAGTAGAAAATATCTAGTTGCTTATCTTGATCATTTGGATATGTATGATAATATAAAAAAAGATGGTATGAAAAGCCGGTGGGAAGTCTTATTCGCCTGTCTTACAAT
>CAZIAJ010000164.1:0-4829 GCA_964537565.1 uncultured Sulfurospirillum sp. | reverse complement strand
ATTTAGGGATTAAAAAGTTATTTTTTTATCACATATAGAGATGGAATATTTTTACAATTAATTTTTAATGTTACAACTTGTAGCACTACTTTTTAGTTTAAATTAAGTATTATTTTTTTTTATAATAATATATATAAGTAATTAGTCAAGTTTTGTATTTTATCTGAGGATAAGCATTGATAAAAATGGCAGATATAACAAAAATACCCCCTATAAAAGTCATATTTGGAGGAATCTCCCCTATGAAAAGCCAGAGCCAGATAGGAGCCAATGTAGTCTCTATGGTTGAAAAAACTCCAACTTCTGCAGAACTTATATATTTTGTTGAGGCATAAATAAGGAACATTGATACAACTTGCATAAGTCCCATCAAAAACAGAAAAAATAGACTCTTGAGAGAAATATCAAAAACATCATCAGCTATAAAATACATAATACTCATTAAAAAAAATCCACTTCCTGATATAATAAAATAGTGTGAAAAATGTGTAAACTTTCTTAAAAGTGTCAACTGTAACCCCATAAAAACTGCTAACAATATTCCTAAAAAATCTCCAATTAAATTTCCTCCAACACCAAAAGAATTACCAAAGATAATAACTACACCAAAAAATGAAAATCCGATAGCAACTGCTGTCTCTTTTTTTATCTTCTCTTTTAAAAGAAGATATGAAAATAAAGCTCCAAAAAATGAAGAAGTTGCGAGAAAAACAACTGTATTGGCTGCTACTGTATACTTAACAGAAAAAACAAATAAAGATGTACCTATACCTGATAGCATAGCGATTAAAAATATCATAAAAAGCTCTTTTTTTGCTTTTGGAAGTACATCTTTCTCGCCTTTTATGAGCCACACAGCAAGCATAATAAAACCCATAAAAAGACCTCTATAAAAAGCTATAACTGAAGCATCTGTATCTGCAAGTCTTACTAAAAGTGCATCAAAACTAAGAATACATATACCTATTGCAGCAAGAAACATGCCTTTGAGTCGTAAATCAATCAACTAAAGCTCTTATACCATCTACAAACATTTGAACAGATAACATAAGAAGTAACATACCCATCAATTTTTCTAAAGCACTTAAGCCTTTTTCTTTTAAAATTTTATACAAAACCGGTGACATATAAAGTATAAAAGTTGAGAGAGACCAAGCTAACATAACTGATGTAAAAAGAGCCCAAAAATGCTCACTATACGATTTTGTCATTATCATAATAGTAGCAAGTGCAGAAGGCCCTGCTATAAGTGGTATAGCAATAGGTACTACAAATGGGTCATCTACACCAAAAAGAGCAATATTTCCTTTTTCGCCAGGGAATATCATCTTAAGTGCTATTACAAAAAAGATAACACCTCCAGCTATTGTTACAGAAGCAGTTTCTAAATGAAATATATTGAGAAATGCTTCTCCAAAAAAGAAAAATGTAAGAAGTATAACAAGCCCAAAAATTGACTCTCTTATTATAATAAATTTTTTTCTTCTATTGTCTACGTCTTTTAATATTGCTAAAAGCAAAGGAACATTTCCGAAAGGGTCTAATATAAACATCAAAAGAACTGCTGTTCCTATTATTGAAAATTCTGCTCCCATACTACTACCTTATACATATATTTTTACCTACGTACCATCGTACAACTGCAATTGTACTATAATCCATCTCTCTTTGAGTAAATGGAATTGAGCCTATTCTTAGTTTAGAGATCACTATACCACTTACTAAAACAGAAAATAAAAAAAATAAAAAACCTGTCCAAACACTATGAAGATACCACCAAAAAAACAGCCCAACCAATAATGGAGCAAGCACTATAGTTAAGTAAATGATATAAACATAAAAGTTACACCAAAAACCTTCAATTGTTGGCATAACTTCTATTTGAAATAGTTTCTCATCGTGTTCCATATTAAATAGAGTCCGTTACTTTAAATTTATAAAATTAAGAGGTATTTCCATATCTGCTTCACGAAGAGCTTTCATAGCAGTTTGTAAATCATCTATCGACTTTCCAACAACTCTAACCTCTTCTCCTCGAATAGAAGATTTTACTTTTAAACCTAAATCTTTTATCTTTTTTACTATTGCTTTAGCATCTTCTTTACTTAAAGTATCATTTATACTAACTGTTACTTTTGTATTGCCACCACCAACAGTATCTCTACTAACTTCTTTAATGCCCTTTGAACTAATATCACGTTTGATTGCCTCACTTACTATTGCATCAAACATAGCATCTACTTTAGAATCATTTGAACTAATAAGTGTGATAACTTTTGCTTTTTCATTGTAGTCAAATTCGCATGTAACACCTTTAAAATCCCAACGATTAGTGATAACTTTTTTTGCTTGTTCATATGCATCTTTTAGATGCTGCTTGTCTATTTCTGCTGTTATATCAAAACTATGCTCTTTTGCCATGTTTAAATCCTTATTCTATTTTTGTTATTCTAGCAGAATTATGTAAAAAATAAATTATTTGTGTTATACTTCATATTAAAAAGGAAACATATGAGCGATATTACTTTTTTTGACTTATCCCAAGACCAACAATCAAGCTGTTTTTTAAAGATACTATATCTTCTTTTTATACCTCTCGTAATATTTCTAGCAATTATTGCTGGATACTTCCAGATTATTCCTTTTAGGGTTGAAATTCATAGTCTTTTCCTAATAGGTATAATATTTGTGTTATATCTGTTCTTTTTAAAGCATAATGCTTTTTATGCCTCATGTAAATTTAAAAATGAACTCAACCTTTTTAAAAATGAACTCAAAAAATATATACAAAAAAATGAACTAGATATAGGTGGTACAGAAAAAGCAAATGCACCTTATGACTCTTTTGCAAAAGAATACACTTCTACACTAAGAGATGAAAACTTTGCAAGCGTGGCTGGTGGCCTCTTCCCTACTCTTGGTATATTAGGTACTTTTATATCTATTGCAATTTCTATGCCAGATTTTTCATCAAAAACCTCTGCTGTTTTAGAGAGAGAAATCTCTTTACTTTTGGGTGGAGTGGGTACTGCTTTTTATGTCTCAATATATGGTATTTTTCTCTCTATTTGGTGGATACTATTTGATAAAGCTGGTATAAGTGCTTTTGAAAAAAGTATTAATCATATTAGGAATAGTACAAAATCACTCTTTTGGAGTAAAGAGGAGATAGAGCAAACTTATTTTCAAAAAAGTATGGAAAACTTTGAAAGATTAAACAGCGTTTTTGATAACTTTGCAAAAGATGAAATCATAGAAAATATGAGTAGAACTCTAAATCAAAGAATAGAAATGTTTAGTGAAATAATAGAATTAGAACAAAAATCTATATCTCAAACTTCAAAAATAATGAATGATAATTTGAAGATTGCAAAGCAAGCTCAAAATACTCAAGAAGAGTTTTTTAAAGAGTTTAAAGTCATGATAACAGAAGCAAAAGAGACTTCATTAAGACTGGAAAAAAGCAACTTGTCATTAGAACACATTGCTAACTCTTTACAATCAAAAGAAGAAAATTTAGCTCAGATAGCTGATGCACTTAAAAACATAAACTCTGAAAACTTAGAGCAACTATATGAAGCAATAGTTAAAAATTTTGAAGTTATGAAAAAAGATACTGACAAAATTGGATGGTCATTTAACTCTTATTTAAATGAATTTGACGATAAATTTTCAGATAGATTAAAAAATACTCTGCTAACTATTGATAGTGAGGTTGCAAAAATAGTGAGCTCTTTAACAGAAGTTAAAAATGTATCAAGATAATAAAAACAAAGAAGAAGCACAAAACTTTTGGATATCCTATGCCGACTTGATGGCTGGGTTACTATTTGTTTTTATTCTTCTAGTAGGTGCTATCGTTGTTAAATATGTTTTTATTCAAACAGACTTACAAGCTATAAGAACTGATTTAGAGCAACAAAAAGCAGCTCTTGGATTGAGTGAAAGTGCTTTAGCAGATAAGAAAAAAAGACTAAATGATATAAAAACAAAGCTAAAAAATACGCAACAAAAAAATATGCATCTCTCTTTTGAGTTAAGTTCAGCCCAAAAAAGGCTTGAATCTCTCAATAAAGAGTTACTTTATAGTAAAAATCAAAATCAAAAACTAAATGATTACATAGCAACAAAGATAGAAGAAATAGCTCTCAATAAAGAAGAGATTCAAAAGTTAAAAGATTTGATATTTGATTATGAGTTAAAAGAAAAAAGCCTTAATAGTAAAAACGACATTCTGACTCAAGAGTTAAATAAAAAGGACAATATTCTTATTTTAAAAAATGAAGAGTTAGCACAACTAGAAAATACCCTTTTGATACAGAGTAAAGAGCATCAAAAAATAGTTGAAGAGCTAAATATAACCAAAGTAAAAATCAAAAATTTAACAGGCATTAGGATAAAAGTTGTAACAACATTAAAAAAGAAGTTGGGTAAAAGTATAAAAATAGACCCTAAAAGTGGTGCTATTATATTTAACTCAAATATCTTGTTTACTCAAAGTAGTTTTAAACTAAAAGAGGGAGCAAAAAAAGAGTTGAGCGATGTACTACAAAAGTATATAAATGCACTTCTTTTTGATGATGAAATTAGACAATATATTGACCAAGTTGTTATAGAGGGGCATACTAACTCAGATGGATCCTACTTGTATAATCTTGAACTCTCACAAAAGAGAGCTTTAGAAGTTATGAAATTTCTTTACCAAAAATATCCAAAAGATAGTAAAGTACTAAGAGAATACATAAGTGCAAGTGGTCGATCTTACGCAAATCCTATCATCAAAAATGGTATCGAAGATAAAGATGCTTCAAGAAGGATAGAGATAAAAT
>CAZIAJ010000163.1:505-4875 GCA_964537565.1 uncultured Sulfurospirillum sp. | reverse complement strand
CTTTAAAGCCGCTACTATTTGCAATACTTTTGAGTGCTTCTATCTTTAATGAAAGTTTTACAATATCTCTCTCACCACTACTCACTACTGCTTTTATGACAGATGGATTTGCATCAAAAAATTGATTTATTCTCTCTAAGAAAAAACTCTCTAATTTTTCTATTTCAAAACTTACATAGTTACTACTTAAACTTTTTAAATCATCTTTTATATTAAACTCTAAATTTTGATTTAAAACTATTTTTATGATGCCATTTACAGCACGGCGAAGCGCAAATGGGTCTTTTGTTCCTGTTGGAATCTTTCCTATGCTAAAAAGTGCAAACAAAGAATCTAGCTTACTTGAGAGTGCCACTAACGAACTACATAAGTTACTTGGTAGTTCACCCTCAAAACTTTTAGGAAGATACTGCTCTTTTATAGCAAGACAAACAAGCTCATCTTCACCTGCTGCTTTTGCATAGTAATATCCCATTAGTCCTTGAAGTTCAGTAAACTCATAAACCATCTCACTAAGAAGATCTGCTTTACTTAACATAATAGCACGATTTAAAATATCACTTATCTCTTTTTCGCTCTTATCGCTTAACTGCTCAACTAAGTTACATTTATATTTACTTTCTAAAAATTCTAAAATACTTTTCTCTCTTATAACTTTATCAAAAACTGAGCCTAATCCATCAAGATAAACTATGTCTTTTAGTCCCACAAAGTTTAATCCATTTTTTAAATCATTATTATAAAAGAAAAGTCCATCACTAAGTCTTGCACGAAGTACTTTCTCATTTCCTTTTACTATCAAATCATAATCATCACTTATTGCATTTGAAACAACAACGAACTTATTGGTAATTTTATCATTTTTAAAAACTGGAAAATATCTCTGATGCTCTTTCATAGAAGTGATAATCACCTCTGGTGGAAGCTTTAAAAAATCTTCATCAAAACTCCCTATAAGCGCTTTTGGATGCTCTGTTATAGCGACTATCTCTGCAAGTAATTCTTCATCAATATCTATAACAATATCCTGCACTTTCTCTATATCTATGAACTGCTCTAAAACTAACTTTTTTCTTTGGTTCTGATATAATTCAACTCCACCATCTTTTAGTTTTTCAAAATACTCTGGAATAGAATTATAAACAAAAGAGGTATAAGATACTGTTCTATGTGGGTAAGAAAAATTATTTGCTTTTATATTGTACGTTTCAAATGATAGTTTTTCATCTCCTAACATAACACCTATCCAACGAATTGGGCGGATAAAACTCTTGTCATAACTACCCCATCTCATAGATTTTCCAAAGTTTAATTTAGAGATAAACTCTTCAACCATATCACCAATTAAAAATTTAGACTCTTTACCTTCTATCTCTTTTTTATAGTAAAGAACCTCTTTTGAGTTTTTAGTAGCACGTCCAATCTCTTCAAGAGATACTCCACATTTTCTTGCAAAACCATTTGCTGCAGGAGTCGCATCTCCATCTTTAAAAGCTACTGTTACAGGAGCTCCAAAAAATTCTTCTTCTCTACTTGCTTGAGAAGTTGGAAATTCATTATGCCACAATACTAATCTTCTTGGAGTATAGTAAAACTCAAATTCACAACCAAGTGCATTTGCTTCAAGAATATCTAGCCATTTTTTCTCTATATTTGGTAACTCTTTCAAAAATGGAACTGCAGGGAGTTCCTCAACACCGATTTCTATTAGAAGTGGTTTGATCATAAAAAAACCTTATTACGTATTTAATCGCTTATTTTATCTAAGCAGTAGTTAAAATCTAATAAAATGATCTCTTTATTTCCTTTATATGTTGCCAACTGCTCTACATGTAAAGAGTAAATATTGCCAAGTTGCAAGTCACAATCAGGCTTAAATATATAAATCTTATCTCTATTTTTATCTTCTACGGTTACTCCGTACTCGTTTTTGTTTATTACCATTACATCTTTTAAGATAAAGTTTACTCTTGCATTTTCTAATACTAACTCTTTTATACTTATTGTTTTTGGATTTAAGTTTGCCTGTTTTTTTGTACTAAACTTTGCTGAGATAGCAAAATGGTCACTATAGCCAATACCCAAGTGCTTACCTCTACCTTTATTTGAGATTTTCCATCTTTTTGCATTGCCATATTTGTCGGTTAAATACTCAAACTTATGCACTTTAAATGAGCCATATTTATACCTTTTGTACATAGATTTTGAAACTATTATATGGTCTATTGCATTTTTTATTTTGTAGTATTTATAAGAGTATCTTTGATTATATGGAACATCATACCAGAGATTGTAACTGTTTTTTGAGACTAACTCTACCTCACTTCCCCAACCTTTTTTCTCTTTTTTAAATGGTGAATTGAAATCCCCTAAGAGGATAAAATCTTCCTCCTTCTCAATAAGTGATTTTAATTTTTTTGCAAATTTCATACGAGTTTTTACAGGATGTCTATATGAAGGCCAATGATTCATAAAAATAGTTATGTCTAAACCCTCAATACTTATAACAACCCTATGAATTGGTCTAAATCTTTTCAAAATACTATATGAACTATGCTCTTTTATAGGATACCTTGAAAGTAAAACAACATCTGTCCCTTTTGTCTTAAAGGAGCTGTACATGTAAGGGTATTTTTTTTCACCAAGAGCAAGGTTTAGTCTTTTTAAAACTTCTTTACTCTCTATTTCTTGTAAAGAAATTACATCTGCATTTATATCTTTTATTACTTGTGCTAAATTTTTAATTTTGATTGCAAGCATTTTTTTAGTCCAACCACTTTTTGAGTTTGGAATATACTCTTTATACTCATAACCACTTATTTTTAAATCAAAAAGATTTTCTACATTATAAGTTGCAACACTAAATTGTTTTGCTACTAGAAGTAAAGGAATGAGAAAGAAAGTTAAAAATCGCATCATACCATCGGTAAAAATTCTCTATCATGGTCACAGAAGTACTCTAGCTCTCCTGTACCTAACTTATAGTACCACCCTCTAAGAGACAATTTACCACCATCTACTCTACTTTTAACATCAGGATATGTAAGTAAATTTTTCATCTGAAATATAATAGATACTTTTTCAGTCATTTCCAATTTTTCTTCATGACTTGTTGTTACATCAATACTATTTTCAACATGTTTTTTTGCTTCACTTCCTAAATCTAACCATCTTTTTACATGTAAAAGGTTTATACAATCTATATCTTTATAAAGACTTTCTATCGCTCCGCAGTGAGAATGTCCACAGATTATAATATCAGTAACATTTAATACACTCACAGCATATTCAATACCAGCAGCAGTTGCATGGTAGTCGTTATCTGGAGAAAAAGGAGGAACAAAATTCCCAATATTACGTAAAATAAAGAGTGTACCTGGCTTAGAGTTTGTAATCAAAGCTGGATCAACCCTCGAATCACTACAAGCAATAAAAAGAACTTTAGGTTTTTGACCATTTTTAACTAAATCTAAAAATTTATTTTCGTACTTTTTAAATTTACCATCTTTAAAATTACCATGTCCATCTATTAAATCTTGTACCTTTACCATTTTAATCCTTTTACTAATGTTACTGCTGAGGCAAATGCCCACTGAAAATTATACCCACCAAGTTCTCCTGTAACGTCCAAAACTTCACCAGTAAAATAGAGGTTTTTTTGAAATTTTGATTCAAAAGTTACATCATCTATCTCATCTGTACAGACCCCTCCTTTTGTCACTTCAGCTTTACTAAAGCCAAAATTACCTGCTGGTGCAAACTCATAATTCTTAAGAACTTGAAGTTTTTCTATCTCATCTTTAGTTAATTTATATATTGGTTTATCTTCAATATCTAAAGAGCTTAAAAACTCTAATACAAATCTTTTTGGAAGTACTAATTGTGAACTAATAAATTTTTTTGACTTCTTATCTAAAAGTTTTTTTAAATTACTATCAGGTAAAAAATCAACTCTTATTTTTCCTTTTTTCCAATAGAGTGACCCACTCAATACAACAGGTCCACTAATTCCTTTATGGGTAAAAAGCAAATCACTTTGTAAAACTTTATCTTCAACACTTAATTTAACATTAAAAGAAATACCACTAAGTTTTTTCATCCAAAACTGTTCTTTTTGAAGAGTTAAACCGACAAGAGCAGGAGTAGGAGTAATAACACTATGCCCAAATGACTTTGCTATTTCATAGCCAATAGGAGTAGCTCCAATAGTTGCATAGCTAATACCACCACTTGCAACTATGAGTTTTTTTGCTTTTATAGTTTGATTTTCTGTTTTTATTATAAAGATTTCTTTAAACTCTACATGTAAGACTTTAGAATTCATAAAAAAATGACAATGCTTTGTTAATTTTGTAAAAATATCTACTAAA
>CAZIAJ010000163.1:0-495 GCA_964537565.1 uncultured Sulfurospirillum sp. | reverse complement strand
ATTTAGTGTTTGTTGTATAAACTTTTTATCTCCAAGGTAGTTATCAGACGATACATTTTTATTTGTAACGTTACATTTTCCACCGCCACTTGCTAGGATTTTTAAGCCTATCTTAGAGTTAGAATCAATAATAGCTATATTTTTTTTAGGCATAAAGGAGGCAGACATTAATCCACTTGCCCCTGCACCTATAATAGCTATATCATATGTCATAATTTTGGCGAATCGCATCATAAAGGATTATACCAACTGAAACTGCTTGGTTTATACTTCTGCCATTTTTTCCCATAGGAATTGTGATGGCATTTTCCCACTTAATTTTCATAAGCTCCATTGGAAGACCTGTTGATTCTCCTCCAAAAAATATAAAATCACCTTTTTTAAACTCAGCTTTAAAGTATGGTTTTTCACTTTTTGTAGTAGCAAAGTAAAAACTATCTTTTTTATCTCCATTTGCAGCTAAAAAATCATCTAAATTTTCCCAAACAGTTACAT
>CAZIAJ010000162.1:0-4893 GCA_964537565.1 uncultured Sulfurospirillum sp. | reverse complement strand
CTATTTTATATAAAAAACTTAAAATTATAGATTTATATGGCATAAAACTTGTAAATCTAAAAAAATTTTATGATGATTTAGGTTTAGACTATAGTTTTAATATATATGTAGAAAAATGTAAATACTTTGGTCCCTCTCCACTAGAAAAAAAGATAAAACTTAGTTCTGAAATGTGTTTAGGATACTACTAACAAGAATAGCAAGTAAAAAAGTTAAGCCAACAACTAAACGAATATAAAAGTTTCTATATCTTTTATCCATACTTTTATCCTTTTACTCTTTATATATTAAGTATAGCAATTTTTTACTATAAATATTGACTCTTTTTTAGTACAATATCTAAATAAAGGTAAATTATGAATACAAAAGATACACAAACCATTTTAAAAATATTGTCAGAAGAAGTAGTTCCTGCTGAAGGCTGTACTGAGCCAATAGCACTTGCTTATGTAGGTGCAAAAGCAAGAGAGATACTAAATGAAGAAATTCAAAAAGTAACCATCAAAGTATCTGGAAACATGATAAAAAATGTAAAAAGCGTAGTTGTTCCAAATAGTGGTGGCATGGTTGGTATCGAAGTTTCAGTTGTTATGGGTATTATCGCAGGAGATTCAAAAAAAGATTTAATGGTCATAAGTGATATAACAGAAGAACAGATGAAAGAAGTTAGAAAATTTTTAAAAGAGAAAGAAGTTAAAGTTATACATGAAGATACTGATATAAAACTTTATGCTCAAATAACTTTAGAATCAAAAGAAAAAAGTTCCTCAGTTGAAATAAAACATATGCATACAAATATAACTCATATTGAAAAAAACCATAAAGTAGTACTAGATCGTCCTTGTAATGATGTAGATTTTAATTCTCCATCAAAAGATAGAGAAATTTTAAGTATAAAAGCTATCTATGAATTGGCAAAAACTATAAAACTATCAAAAATAGAAAAACTTTTTACCAAAGTAATATCACTAAATTCTAAAATAGCTCGTGAAGGTCTAATGGGAAATTATGGTGTTAATATAGGTAAAATTATAGCTGATAATATAGAGAAAGGTTTTTATGGTGATGATGCAAGAAATAGGGCAGCAAGCTTTGCAAGTGCAGGAAGTGATGCTCGTATGAGTGGTTGTGCACTGCCAGTTATGACAACAAGTGGAAGTGGAAATCAGGGTATGACATCTTCTTTGGCTCTTATAGAGTATGCTCGCATACAAAAGGTTTCTCAAGAAAAACTAATTCGTGCTCTATTTTTCTCTCATCTTGCGACAGTTCATATAAAAACAAACGTAGGAAGACTCTCTGCATATTGTGGTGTTATTTGTTCATCTGCAGCTGTTGCAGGAGCTTTGGCATTTTTAAATGAAGAAAGCTATGAAGTTGTTGCACACTCAATCATAAATACACTTGGAGATGTTTCAGGTATCATTTGTGATGGTGCAAAATCATCTTGTGCTATGAAAGTATCTACTACAATATACGCTGCATTTGATTCTTATCTTTTGGCAAGTGCTGGCAAATATCTTCACGGTGGAGATGGTATAATAGCTGATGATATAGAGAGTACATTAAAAAATATTGGAAAACTATCTCAAGATGGAATGAATACAACTGATAAAGTAATAATAGGGATTATGAATGATAGTTCAAATTCTTGACTTAGAACAATTTTTATAAAAAAATATTTACTATAATTTTATTAATGATTTAGCTTTTCATCTTCTCCGAAAAGTTAAATTTAAATTTGGATACATTGTAAATTCGTTTTTTGAGATGTTAACACATCAAGTCTGTCATTCTTATCACACACACTCCTATGCAGATTCTTATTGTCAAAAAATGGATTTCCAATATCCATTCTAGAGAAGGGATTACTCCCTACCCTTGAATTTTTATAGTTTATGAAAGAATTTCTTCTATAGTGATATAGTCACCAACACGGCCTGTCATCTGCTCAACATCTGTGTTAACTGGAAGTGTCTTTTTTCCTGGGATCCATCCTGCTGGACAAACTTCACCAGTTTCGGTTGCATGTTTCCATGCTTTAACTTGTCTTAAAAATTCATTTACATTTCTTCCAACCATTGGAGCTTGAACTTCTTGGGCTACACATACTCCTTCTGGATTGATTAAAAATCTACCTCTTAAAGCAAGACCTTCTTCTTCAATCATAACACCAAAAGCGCGAGTTACATCACCTTTTGTATCTGCACCCATAGTTAACTGAAGTCCTTTTAATAATGGCTCAGTTTCAACAAATCTTTTATGTGAAAATTTAGTATCAGTTGATACTGCTAAAATCTCGACTCCAAGCTCTTGAAACTCATCATATTTTGCATTCATAGCTGCTATTTCAGTAGGACAAACAAATGTAAAGTCTGCTGGATAAAAACACACTACATGCCATTTACCTTTATAATCTTCACTACTTACTGTTGTATAATGACCACTTTTTGCGTTATATGCATCCATTTTAAATTCTGGTGCCTTTTGTAATACCATTGATGAACTCATTTTATTTTCTTCCTTTTTATTTGTTTTATTATTATTTTCTATATTCTTTTCTTGTTCTTTTAAGGGAACAACTTTACTAGAATCACACGCCATCTAGCTCTCCTTTTAAATGCTAATTTTTATCAACAAAGAAATTATGTCATAATAATACTTAAAATAAAATTAACCATTTGCAAATTTTTATCATTTATGCTATAATTTTTTTTATTATTTAAAAAAGGCACAATTATGACACATGTGGATATGTTAAAAAATTATAATTTAAAAGCAACACCTCAAAGATTATGTATATTAGAAGTATTAAAAGCATATGGGCATGCTACACTTGAAGATATTGAAAAATTTACTAAAATAAAATTTCCAACACTATCTCTATCTACTATATATAGAAACTTAAAAGAAATGCTAAAAAAAGGTTTGATTAGCGAAGTTAAACTTGCAAACAAAAAAGATTATTATGAAATAGAAAAAGAATCACATGCTCATTTGCTCTGCATCGAGTGTGGAAAAATCGAAGATTTTAGAATAGATACCAATGATATAATCAATAAAATGCAACTATTAACAAACAATAAAATCTGCAATTCAACTATTTCATTTGATATTATTTGTAAAGAGTGTCTAAGCGCAAAATAGATATACTAACTCTTCTACATACAGACAGTTGAGAGAGTGGTTTAATCTGTTCGCCTGGAACGCGGATGTACTTAACTGTACCGGGGGTTCGAATCCCCCACTGTCTGCCATACTATTGGGAAAATTTATGAATGTAATTGATATAAAAAACCTCACTTTTTCATATGAAAAAGATACTATTTTAGAAGATATAAATTTAAGCGTAAAAGCTAAAGAATTTTTGGCTATCATTGGGCCAAATGGTGGTGGGAAAAGTACACTTTTGAAACTTATGCTAGGAATTGAGAAAACATCTTCTGGTCAAATTAAAATCTTTGGTGAAAAACCATCTAAAAATCTAACATCCATAGGATATGTTCCACAAAATACAAATGTAAATACAAACTTTCCGATAAAAGTTTTAGAAGTTGTTATGATGGGACACGTTGGGCATAAACGTCCTCTTGTTGGCTATAAAAAAGAAGAGATTACATGTGCATTAGCTTCTTTAAAACAAGTCAGTATGGAAAAATATGCTAACAAAAAGATAGGATCTCTCTCGGGAGGACAAAGACAAAGAGTAATGATAGCTAGAGCTTTATGTTCACATCCCAAAATACTTCTTTTAGATGAACCTACTTCAAATATAGATACTATAGGACAAAAAGAAGTTTATGCACTCCTAAAAGAGCTAAACAAAACTATAACTATAGTTGTTGTAAGTCATGATTTGTCTATTATCTTGGAATATGCAACTAGTGTATTACATGTAAACAAACAAGCAGCTTTTCACGATATAAGCAAAAAAAGAAAATTTTTTACAAAAGAGGAACATTTTTGTGAAGTTGAACTTCTCCAAATGATAGGAAATAAAAATGATTGATGTACTAGATTATGAGTTTATACAAAATGCTATTATTGCTGGGATATTAGTCAGTATTGCTTCTGGTATTATAGGCTCTCTTATAGTAGTTAATCGTATGGTTTTTTTAGCAGGAGGTATTGCTCACACATCTTATGGTGGTATTGGGCTAGCTGTTTACTTTGGAATTCCTATATTTTTAGGAGCATCGCTTTTTTCTGTTGGAGCTGCACTCCTTATCTCCTTTATAACTATAAATCATAAAGAGAGGATTGACACATTTATAGGTCTTATTTGGGCAGTTGGTATGGCTATTGGAATTTTATTTGTAGATATGACTCCCGGATATAATGTTGACTTAATGAGCTATCTTTTTGGTTCTATTTTAGCTGTAAGTAGAGAAGATTTATACTTTATGACTGCTCTTGTTTTTACAATTATTACTTTTGTAACATTTTGGTATAGAGATATACTGGCAGTCTCTTACGATAGTGAATATGCTCTTTTAAGAGGTGTACATGTAAGGCTTTTTTATACTCTTATATTAGTTTTTTCTGCTCTTACCGTTGTAATTGCTATTAAAATAGTTGGTCTTATACTGGTCATTGCGCTTCTAACAATCCCTATATATATAGCAGAAAAACTCTCAAATTCTCTATATAGTATGATGTTTTTATCTGCTATTATATCAACAATATTTACTCTTTTTGGACTTTTTATCTCTTACAACTACGATATAACAAGTGGTGCAGCCATAATATTGGTTTCTGCTATATTTTTAGTTTTATTTTTGGTCTTTTTAAAAATAAGAAATAATTTAAAATACTCATAAATTAACTTTTACTCAAAATTCTAGTTTTTTCTTAACTTTTTTAAAAAATAGTCAATTTAATTTAACTTAAAAG
>CAZIAJ010000161.1:1010-4908 GCA_964537565.1 uncultured Sulfurospirillum sp. | reverse complement strand
AAAAAGATGATACCATAGACATTTACAATGCACATTGTACGCATATGGGATGTATTATAAACTTTGATATAAATACAAAAAAGTTTAATTGTCCTTGTCATAAAAGTAGATTTGATATAGATGGTACAAGATTAAGAGGACCAGCTAAGAGAGATTTAGATAGAATAACTTTTAAGATTAAAAATAAAACTTTACATGTAGGTTAAAATGTCAAGATATATAGCTTGGATAACACAGGCTCTTTTTATTATAAGTCTTTTAAGTGGGCTTGTTATAGTGTTTGCTTATTACCCCTCATTGGCATATGATAGTGTTCAGAAGATTGAGTATATTATTCCTTTTGGAACATTTTTTAGACAATTACACTATTTTAGTTCCGAAGGACTAGTGGTTAGTTTATTGTTTCATGTTCTTATAGAGGTTAGTAAAAAAGAGATAAAGATAACTTTTAACTCTTGGATATTTTCTATTTTGGCACTTTTAATAGCTCTTTTTTTAATGTTTACAGGTTTTGTTTTAAAAGCAGACCAGAGTGCAAATGCTGCAGCTCAAGTTGCATTTTCTCTTATAAAAGATACACCTATTTTAGATAATTTTTTATCCCTTTTTAAAGATAATACAGTTTTTTATTGGAAGTTTTTTATTTGGCATGTACTGTTTTTACCCATTTTAATTATATATGCTGTTTACAAACATACAAAGAGATTAAAAGTGGATATTAGTTACTTTACAGTAGCATTAGGTATTAGTTTGCTTCTGTCTTTTTTACTTAAAATGCCAAGGGATATATCTTTAGAAGAAAAAGTTTCACATATAAAAGGCCCTTGGTTTTTTTGGGCTGCAGAAAACTTACTACAGCTTGGAATAAATGCACTTAGTGTAAATATGATTCTTCTTTTACCTTTCGTTTTTTTGGTATATTTTTATAGAAAACAAAATCAAAAAATATTAAAAACTCTGTTATTACTTTGGGTTATATTATATGCGTATTTTTCAATATAGTATTTTTATATCTCTTATAATTATAGCTATTTCTCTATATACTAACATAGAAAAACCAATAGTAGAACCATCACAACCAGACCAATGTATGAGTTGTCATCAGGAAACTACAGACGTAGATAAGGCACATCCAAATGAAATATTTGGTTGTTTTAAATGCCATGGTGGAAATAAATTTGCTACAAATAAAGAAGATGCACACAGAGGTATTGTGTTAAATCCATCAAGATTAGAGTATGCCAATAGATTTTGTGGTGAGTGTCATAGTGATGTAGTAAAAAGAGTCAGTACTTCTATGATGCAATCACAAAATGGAATATTAAATGTTCTTAAATTTCAATGGGGAGAATTATCATCTCCTATTGGGTATAAAGGAATTGATGAGCTTCAAAAAGAGACAAATAGTACAATCTCTTTAGCAGAAAATCATTTTAGAAAAGCGTGTGCAAGTTGTCATATAAATCAAAAAGAGGAAGTTTTTGATGATCAACATTATGCTAGAGGTGGAGGATGTGTAGATTGTCATAGAGTGAGTAAAGGGCTTAAAGATGGGAAAAAGTATATCCATGCAAAATTAACAACAAAAATACCATCAAAAAACTGCTTGAAGTGTCATAATCGCTCAAACCGTATAGGAATCTCATATTTTGGTCAGTTTGAGAGTGAAGGGTATGGAACACCTTATAAAAACGGTGAATTTACACACAAATTGGATGGAGGTCGTTTCTTTTATGAACTCCCAGCAGATATACATCATAGTAAAGCAGGACTTGATTGTATAGATTGTCATACTGAAAAAGGTGTTATGGGTGATGGCAAAAAACATCATCATATGGAAGAAGCCGAAGATATAAAGTGTAAAGATTGTCATAAGGCAGAGTTTAAAAAAGCTGACTCTTTAGCAGTAACCTTAAGTGATTTGAATGAAAATATGCCTGAGCCAAATTTGATAGCTTTTACAAAAAGAAAAAATTCTCCTATTTATAATTTGCAAAAGAGTAAAGATAGTGAAAAATTTTATAGAAAAAGAGATGGAAAATCATTTGATATGACAAAGATGAGCGATAAGCCATATCATACGCAAGATATACATAAAAGATTAGATTGTAGCAGTTGTCATAGTTCTTGGATGCCAAGTTGTTATGGTTGTCATGAGGTTTATTTTGAAAATGGAAAACAGTTTGATTGGGTAGATAAAAAAATGACAAAAGGTTCTTGGCAAGAGTTTAGAAGTTTTTTAAGATTTGAAAAACCATCTTTAGGAGTAGGGTATAACAAAAAAATTATGCCATTTGCTCCAGGCTGTCAAGTTATAGGAACTCTTTTTAAAGATAAAAAAGTAGAGCAGTTTCACTCAATGGCGATGGCAGGGTGGGACCCTCATACTACTCAAAAAGAGGTAAGAGGATGTGTAGATTGTCACTTTAGTCCTGAAGCACTAGGGCTTGGTAGAGGAAACCTTGATATAAAAGATAATAACATAACTTTTGAGCCTTTTTATAACTCTATAAAAAGTGGTATGCCTTTTAGCTATCCTATAGATGGGTTTGTTTCAGCCAAAGGAAAACAGTTTCAATCTACTTCAAGAAAAGAGGCTAGAAGTTTCAATAAGAATGAGCTAACAAAGATAATCGAAGCTTATAAATGTATACTCTGTCACGATAAGTATGAAGATAAAATATATTTAGATTTTGAAAAGTCAAAAGAGCTTTTTAGTAAAGGGATAACTAAATGTTTAGATTGATGATGTTTTTGATATTGTTGTTAAACTCTATGTATGCTAAGGAGTGTATAGAGTGTCACAAAAAAGAGTCTCAAAAGTGTCAAAACTCTACGCATTATACTTTGAAAAATGCTATAAATATAACAAGAGAGGCTTGGGGAGTTAAAGATAGTAATGTGACTTTACAAACTATACCACAGCCAAAAACAGTTATAAAAAAACCAGCTGATTTAGTAGATGATTTTTTAAGAAGAAAGTGTCTAAAATGCCATCTTGGAGTAAAAAATAGTGGTGAAAAAGGGATGAAAAGAAAAAAAGATTGCCTTGCATGTCATACAAAGCATAGTATAAAAGGAAAATGTCAACCTAAAAAAATACCGATGAGCAAATGTTTGAGCTGTCACAATAAAGAGTTTGTAGGAACAGACTATAAAGGACTCTTTCCAAAAGATTATCATCACTCTTTTCGTGCTCCTTTACAAAAAAATGGAAAGTATCCATCTCAGAAGTATGGAATTGATCATCATATTTTAAATCAAGATATTCATTATAAAAAAGGCATGAGTTGCGTAGATTGTCACAATGGTAAAAACTGGGAAAAGAGCGCTACATGTAAGGATTGTCATAATGATTTAAGCAGAGATAATCATAAGGGTTATCACTCCAATATATCGTGTTCTGCTTGCCATAGCTCTTGGAATATGAGTAGCTATGAGCTTTCAGTGTTTAGAGATGATACCGCAGACTATGCAAAGTGGAAAGATTTAAAGTTACAAGAAGATGGTTATCTGACAAAATTTTTGACAAAAGCACTTAAAAGTAAAAAAAAGATAAAACCAGTTATGCCTGATTGGGTAGATATGAAGCTTAAAAAAGGTGTTTGGTATAGTGGTTGGAGATATAGGAGATGGGAAGATTTTACTTTAGGAAATGATTTAGACGGTAAGATAAAAATTTTACGACCAATATTTCAATACAGGGTTAGTTATAGAGATGAAAATGGAACTATAATTTTAGATGATGTATCTAGTGATGGTAACATAAGTTTAGAGGCATGGAGTCCATATAGCCCTCATACTATAACAAAAAAAGCAAAGTCTTGTGAAAGATGTCATGAAAATAAACTACTATTTAAAAATTATAAAAAAGAAAATAAAATTTATAATTTGAAAA
>CAZIAJ010000161.1:0-1000 GCA_964537565.1 uncultured Sulfurospirillum sp. | reverse complement strand
TTGAAAATACCAAAAAATATTGTAAATGGTACTATGTTAAATCAAGAGCAGTTAAATAGACTTAAATCGAAAAAATATAAAAAAGAGAGATTTAAAATACTGATAAATTAAACGTCTTTTAAAACTGATTGTACTTTTAAAAACTCATCTAAATTATCGAAGAAAATATCTACAAGTTTTGGATCAAAATGTTTTCCTTTTTCTTCTTTAAAGAGTTTAAATATCTTTTCATTATCCCAAGCTTTCTTATATACTCTATCACTTCCAAGAGCATCAAATACATCGGCTAGAGCTGTAATTCTTCCATATATATGAATATTTTCACCAGATAAGCCTCTAGGATAACCACTTCCATCCCACTTTTCATGGTGCTCATGAGCTACAATAGCAGCAGTTTTAAGCAAAGGGCGTTCAGAGTTTTTTAGCATAGCATATCCTAAAAAGGCATGAGTATCCATTATCTTTCTCTCTTCTTCATTAAATTTTCCAGGTTTATTTAGTACAGAATCAGGAATAGCAACCTTCCCAATGTCATGCATTGGGCTAGCTTGTTTTAGTAACTCTGCTTCATTTTTATCTAGGCCATAGTGAAGAGCTAATATATTGCTATACTCTGCTACTCTTTTAACGTGATTTCCTGTCTCTTTACTTCTGTGTTCGGCTATAGTACCCATAGTAAAGATAACTTCTTTTTGTGTCGATTCTATCTCTTTATTGAGTGTTATTATCTGCTTTAATCCAATTTGTACTTTTTCTTCTATCTCATCAACTGATAAGCCAACGTTTTTAGAAACTTTTAGGCTAAAAATTATCAGTGCTGCAATAATTAATATAGTAAGAGTTATAAGTGTAAAAAATAGTTGATTAGTAATTTTTTTACTTATATTTTCTATCATATTTGATATATCTGTTGCAAGTAGTTTATTCTCTTTTAAAACATTTTTTATATTTTCTTGAAGGTATCTTTTTTTATTTACAATATCATTTATATCTATAGCAT
>CAZIAJ010000160.1:0-4909 GCA_964537565.1 uncultured Sulfurospirillum sp. | reverse complement strand
ATATAAGGGCAATATATGACAAATATTAGTAAAGAAGAAAAAAAAGCATTAGAAGAAATTTTTATTGTTTTAAATGATAAAAAATATAGAAGAATAGAATCAGTTAAAAAATATCTAATGTTCTACAAACATATAAAAGTATTTTCAAGAAAAAGGCTATTGATAGTTAGATAAGTAGAGGGCACATAGTACCCTCTATAGTTTAGATTGCTTTTGTATTATCCATCAAAACTGGGACAAATACTAAAGAGACTATTACGGCAACAACTGTACCAAATATCAAAGCAACTCCCAATCCACCAAATATAGGATCACTTGCTAAAAGTGTACTTGCAAGTATAATTGCAGCTGCTGTTAGGAAAATAGGCTTCGCTCTAGTCGCTGTTGCTACTGCTATCGCCTCTTTTTTCTCCATATTTTTATCTCTTATCAATGACTTTGCAAAGTCTATTAAAAGAAGTGAATTTCTTGAGCTAATTCCCATTAGTGCTATAAATCCTATAAGAGAAGTGGCTGTTAGAAAAAATGTATCAGCAGTAAAAATATTCATAATCCAATGTCCTACAATCACTCCAATAATAGAAAGAAAACTTCCCAAAAGAATGATTCCACTTATTGCAAAACTCTTATAGTAAATAACCATTAATAAAAAGATAAGTATAAGTGCTGCTATAAATGCAGCTCCTAAATCTCTAAAAGTATCCATAGTTACTTTCATCTCACCGTCCCATACTAAATCAAAAACTTCACCACTCTTTTTATCTGTCAATTTAAAATCAAAAAGATGAGATGACTCTACTTTATAATCTTTAGATAATACATCTCTTAGTTTACTTCTTGCCTCTAACAATGGGTAAACTTGAGAAACTAAATCAGTTTCAGCAGTTATATTAACCATCTTTTTCAAATTTTTACTCATTATAATTGGATTTGAATCTACTTCGTTGATAGTTACTATCTCATTTAAAGGTATCATCATTCCTTTTTTATTCATAAGTTTTAAAGATGACAATTTTTTCTGTAAAGCATGTTTTGAGAAAGAAGAAAGATTTTTTGTTTCATCACTTAAAACTAGAAACAGAGGAATTTGCTCTAAAGAGTTCTCGCTATTTTTAACAGCTATTGGCATACCTTCAAATGATAGATATAATATCTGATTTGCTTGTTCAATACTTAATCCTGATTTTATAAGTTTTTCTTTATTTATTTTCAGTTCAAACTTCTTATAAATTTCATCATGCATTATATCTACATCAACTAAACCATCAGTTGATGCCAAAACAGCTTTTACTTTAGCAGAAAGTTTACGTAACTCTTTTGAATTTTCTCCATAAAGTTCAACAACAATAGAAGCAAGTGTAGGAGGACCTGATGGCTGTTCTACCATCTTTATTGAAGTCCCATCTTTTAACTTTTCACAAGATGATTGTATGATTGGTCTTATCCTATGTACCATATTAAAAGAACTTTCCTCCCTTGTGTGTTTATCTGTGAGATTTACAACTATCTCAGCAACATTTTCACCCATCTTCATGCTAGAGCCTTTTACAAGACCAGCATAATCTAAAGGAGAACCCATACCACTAAATATTTCCATATCTGTGACACTCTTCTCTTTCTTTAATATATCTGTTATACATGTAGAGATTTTTGCAGTTTCAATATAGGAGCTTCCAACTGGAGCATCAACATATAAAGTAAATGTATTATCACTCTTCCCTGGTAACATTTTTGCTAAAACTAACTTTGATGGAAACATCATTATAGAACCAACAAATGCCAATACTGTTATGAGAAGAACTAATGCTTTTTTGAATTTACTATTTATTATAGAAAATATGAATGACTCTAATCTTTTCATTTTTCTTCCTTTATAACACTAGTTTTTTTATGATGGTGCATTTTTGGTTTTTTTAGTAATCGCTTTGCCATATATGGTGTAAAAATATATGCAACTACTAGTGAAGCAAACAGAGCTACTGGAACATTAGCCGGGATTGGTTTCATGAACTCTCCCATCATCTGTCCAACAAATGCCATAGGAACCATAGTCAATATGATAGCAAGCGTTGCTATATTTGTAGGAGCTCCAATCTCATCTGTGGCTTCTACAACTATCTCATCCATACTTTTATCGACTGAATCATGAGAATGTAGATGTCTATGTATATTCTCAATAACAATAATTGCAGCATCAACTAAAAGTCCCAAACTAAGTAAAAATGCAAATAGCGTAATCCTGTTTATTGTCTGATCCGTCATATATGCTATAAAAACTGTTATTGCCAAGATAGCTGGGACTGTAAATGTTACTATAACTGACTCTCTCCAGCCAAGAACAAAAACTAATAAAACTGCAATAATTACAATAGATATAAGAAGATGAAAAACAAGTTCGTTTACGGCTTCATCAGCTCGTACTCCATAGTTTCTTGTGATAATAAAGCCTATACCATCTTTTTCAAGCTTAGGGGCAATCTCTTCAATTGAATTTACTATATCTTCAGCAATAAAAACAGCATTTGTTCCTCTTAGTTTTGAAAGACTTAGAGTTACTGCTTCTTGATTTTTTGTAAATTTTCCTTCACTCTTATGTGTAATGTCTACTTTTTTATGATTTTGTATATCTTCACCAGCAGATACTTTAGCTACATTTCTTAAGTATATAGGGGAGCCCATATACTGAGCAATAATCAAATCATTTACATCTTTTACACTCTCAATTGCATTTTTAATACCAAAGACAACTAGTTTCCCATCTTTGGTTCTATTTTTTATATCTGGAACTTGAACAGCAAGTGATTTCAAAGCTTGAACTATTTGACCCATAGACAGATGAAAACCTGAAAGTTTTTCTAAATCCACTTCTATATTAAACTGCTTTTTTCGTCCACCTTTAATCTCAGTTTTAGCTACGTTTTCTATAGTATTAAGTCTATTTTGAATCTCTTTAACTTTTTGATAAAGAGCTACTTGATCAACCTTTTTATCATCTTTTGAATAAAAAGAGATAGATATAATAGGAACATCTATATCTATATCAAAAGGCTTTACGAGAGGTTGCATAACCCCTTTTGGAAGTTTATCCATATTTTGCATTACTTTATCATATAGCTTTAAGTTTGACTCTTCTCTATTTTCACCTATATAATACATAACATTAACAATACCCACATTTTGAGCTGCAACACCATATATATTTTCAACACCCTTGATCTCTTTTATTTTTCTCTCAAGAGGTTTTAATATGATATTATCTATCTCTTTTGGAGTAGCGCCAGGCATCATAACCATTATTGTTCCACCACTAATAGCTATTTGTGGATCCTCTTCTCTTGGAGTTATATGAAGTGCAATATAACCTAAAAGCAGTAAAAAAATTCCCAAAAGAGGGGTAAGAGGATTATCTAAAAAACCTTTTGCTAGTTTTCCTGCAACATCTGTGATTTTGTATTCACTCTTTTCTTGCATAAAAACTCCTAATTTATTTTTACAATAGCATACATACCTGGATAGATATTTTTGCTTTTTGATTTAAAATCTACTTTTAATTTGAATGTATGTGTCATAGGATTTGAACTTGGAATAATAGAATCTATAACTCCTTCTCCACTAATCTTTAATGAAGGAATCTCATAATGAACTTTCTGTCCTACTTCTATACTTGCAAGATTGCTCTCAGAAATCTCAGTCGTAATTTTAAGATTACTCAAATCTGAAAGTACAAAAGCAGGCATCCCTGGCATTGCCATCTCTCCAACTTTTATATTTTTTGCTATTACAACTGCATCATTTGGAGCAGTAATTCTAAGATATTTATACTGATTTAAAACCTCTTGTAGTTTTGCTTTTGCCTGTTTTATCTGTTTTTTAGATATAGAAACCATCGCTTTTAAATTCTTCTCTGCTAGTTCAAGATTTTCTACATCATATTTTGAAACCATATCTTTTTTTAATAATCTTCTATGTCTTTGCAGATTTAATAACAAGTTTTGATACTGATTACTATACATTTGAGAAGCAAGTTGTGCTTGAGAAATAGCAAGATCTACCTGTGCTCTTGCACTATCAATCTCTTTTGAATCTATCTCGTAAAGGAGATCACCTTTTTTAACTCTTTGTCCTTCTTGAACACCTACGGCAATGACAAACCCCATATATCTACTTGTTATCATCTTTTGATTATCTGAAATCACACTACCTGTTAAATTCAGTACTTCTGCATTTATACTTGTTATTAAAAGCAATAATAAAACTACTAATTTTACAAAATTTCTCATATTTCTTCTCCATTTGCTATCTTCTCTAACTCAAGTATTTTACTACTTCTACTATTTTGAATCTCTTTAAGTTTTAAAACTTTTTCTATCTCTAATGACTGCTTTATAATCACATCATTAATAGATACTAATTTCTCTTGATATCTTCCCAAATAATTTTGATAAATCGTTCTTGTAAGCTCAATCTCTTTTTCTAAACTATCAATATCAAAATCAAAACTTTTTATCTCTGTTGTAATTTTTTGTACTTGAAGAGTAATCCCCTTGATAGCCAAATTAACTTGAGATTGTACCTTAAGATTTTCTACTCTTGCTTTTTCAATATTTTTACTATTGATTCCACCATCATAGATATTCCAAGTTAACTGTACACCAAATGTATATGAATCATGCTCTGAAAAGTCACCTAAAAATGTATTGTCTGCACTACTATACTCAGCAAATGCTCCTATTTGAGGACGTGCTGCTGACTTCTCCAGTTCTATTGCCATATCTGTTATCTTTAAACCTTGTTTAGCCTTTTTTATATCTAAATTTTGTTTTAATATCTTGTTTACATCTAAAGTTTTTGCATTTGCTTTTTCATAACTTCCAGAAATTGATTTTACTTTAGCATTTATTAAAGTTGA
>CAZIAJ010000159.1:4376-4957 GCA_964537565.1 uncultured Sulfurospirillum sp. | reverse complement strand
TTAAAAAACCATTTTCAAATAAAATAATAGCTGTAATCAACCCTATAAGTGCATTAGCTATAAAAAAGCCATCAGCAAACGCTACGAGATTATCTAGTGTTAAAGTCTTTTCATAAACTAAATAAAGAGTAATCATATAGATAAATGATAGTACATTTAGGGCACCTATTGGTGTACCATTTCTTAAATGTTTTGCTGTTCTTTTTAGTAAAAAATTACTCTTTTTATTACTCAGAGCAGATATAAGTCTAGCAACTCCGCCAACAAAAAGTATAAGTGTACCAATACATAAAATCAAAGATATACTTGCAAGTAATATATTAGAATATGCACCAAATAGAGGCTCTATTAGCCAAACTAATTTAAATGGCTCAACTCCTTTTAAAGGGATTTCTCCAAAACAGACTGCAAGGGCAATAAGAAAATAGATACTAGATACTGATATAGCAGAAAATAAAACTGCTTTTTTTAATGTATTTGTATCTTTGACATCATTTGAGTAATTTCCTATGACTTCCCACCCAACAATAGACCAAAAAATTAATAAAAATGTATAACCTATTTTATCTATATCAAAATAT
>CAZIAJ010000159.1:0-4366 GCA_964537565.1 uncultured Sulfurospirillum sp. | reverse complement strand
AAAATATGGAAGCAAAAATATAAAAGATTTTGTTTGTAATAAAATATTTATACTCGAGAGCAAAAAAATAATAGCTACTGTAGATGAAACTACCAACATAAGCTTACCAAGAAAGTCAATTTTTACTAAAAGTAAGGCGTATGTTACAGCATATATACCGAGTGCTAAAAATACTAAGTTAGTATCAGGAAAATAACTCTGTATAAAATCTCCAGCTATAAGTAACACTGCAACTGGTCCAAAAAAGACCGCAAGTATCAGATAAAAAGCTGTCAAGTTCTGATACTTTTCCCCCATAGCCTCTTTCGTAGCAAGAGAAACTCCAGCTTCTCCAGGAAACAAAATAGCAAGTTTCCCAAAAATAAGAGCAAATGAAAAACCTAATATCAATATACTAATCCAAATAAACAAAGAGTAATTACCCACCATATTATAGATAAGAGGAGGTAAAAGTATAACTCCAGAACCTAGTATCGGTCCTACAATAAGACCTGAAAGTGTAAATGTATTTAATTTTTTTACTATGTCATATCCTTATATAAAAACTTTTCTATTTAAAAATAACAAACTAAAAACAGCTATAAGCAAAATCATAAAAACAGCTATGACACTCTCCCAACCAAATCTACTATATATCATTGATGGTACAATAGATCCTACCGCTCCACCAATATAATAAAAAGTCAAGTACATACCACTTGTAAGCCCTTTTTGTGACTCTTTCATAGAGTTTGCTAAACCTGTTGCTATGGAGTGAACTGTAAACATACCAATACAAAGTAAAAACATCATTGTAAATATAACTGATAAAGTTTTACTTGCAAAAAATAGTATCATCAAAGTATAAAAAACTCCACCAATAAGCATTGTTTTTATCTCACTTCCAAAAAATATTACTATCTTTCTTGATAAAAGAGCAACAACAACTCCAACTCCATATCCTAAATACAAAAGCCCTATTGTTGTTTCTGATACATCTCCAAACAGCTCTTTCATACGAAATGGCATCAAATTTAAAAGACCTGCAAAAACAAAAAATACACTAAACATTACAAAATAGATAAGAGCAAATCTTCTATCTTTTAATATACCAATAACATTATGCAATGTTGCTTTTGTGAGTTTTGCATTTATATCCAAATTTAGATTTTTTATGAAAAATAGAGCTATTAAAAGTGCTAAACTTAATGAAAAAAATACAACTCTCCAACCAAATTCTGTTGCAATAAAACCTGACATAACTCTACCAACAAGTCCGCCAAATACTGTAGATGCAACGTAAACTGACATATTGAACTGTATATTTTTTTTATCTATATTTGCTAGAATTGTCATAGAAGATGTCAAAATAGCAGGTACAACTAAACCCTCTACAAAACGGGCCAGTAAAAACATCTCAAAGCTATTGCTAAAACCTAAAACTAAATTTGTAAAAAAAAGAGTAGAAGAAGCAACTAAGAGCATCTTTTTTGAACTCACACTCTCTAAGATATAACCATATACTATAGGAGCTATTCCTAACCAAAACAAAACTACTGCTGTAAATAGAGATGATTGAGTCATACTAATACCAAACTCATATGCTAAAAGTGGCTGAAGTGGTTGAGTTGCATACATAACTGACAAAACCACCATAATATTATATACGATGATTGCTAGTGCTTTTTTATTCATATATTTATTGTATAATAATTTTTATAAAATTATAGAGGATAGATATGTTTTTACCAACAACAAAAGCTGAGATGAAGAAAAGAGGTTGGAAAAAACTTGATATTATTCTTATTACTAGTGATGCCTACATAGACTCTCCATATATGGGTGTTGCAGTTGTTGGGCGAGTTTTACAACGTGCAGGGTACCGTGTAGGTATCATAGGTCAGCCTGATATAAAAAGTGATATTGATATAAAAAGACTTGGTGAACCTAAGCTTTTTTGGGGCGTTAGTGGTGGAAGTGTAGATAGCATGGTTTCAAACTATACTGCAACAAAAAGATTTAGAAGTGATGATGACTATACTCCAGGTGGGAAAAACAACAAACGTCCTGATATGGCAACTTTAAAATACTGTAATCTCATACGCCAATACTTTAAAAACACAGCTCCAATCGTTTTAGGAGGGATTGAAGCTAGCCTTAGACGTGTTACTCACTATGATTTTTGGTCAAACAAGCTTCGTAAACCTATCATATTTGATGCAAAAGCAGATTACCTTATATATGGTATGGCTGAAAATAGTGTTGTTGAATTTGCTAACTCTCTAAAAAATAATGAAAAACCTTTACATGTAAGAGGTCTTAGTTACATCTCTAAAGAGCCAAAAGAAGAGTATATACAACTCCCAAGTCATGATGAGTGCCTAAATGATAAAAACAAATTTATAGATATGTTTGATGATTTTTATCATAACAATGACCCTGTAAGTGCAAAAGGACTTTGTCAAAAAGTTGACACAAGATACCTCATACAAAACCCTCCATCGCTAAACCTTACAACTGAAGAACTTGACTCTATAAGTGACTTGGATTATGAGAGAGATTTACATCCATATCACCAACCACATGGTAAAGTAAAAGCACTTGAAACCATAAAATTTTCTATAAATACTCATCAAGGTTGCTATGGAGAATGTAATTTTTGTGCTATTGGAGTACATCAAGGAAGAACCATACGAAGTAGAAGTGAAGAGTCCATACTAAAAGAGGCAAAAAAGTTTACAACGTACAAAGATTTTAAAGGTATCATTTCAGATATTGGAGGACCAACAGCCAATATGTATGGCTTTGAATGTGATAAAAAAATAAAAAAAGGCACATGTGAACATAAAGCTTGCATGACTCCGACTATGTGTAAAACAATGAAAACAGACCATTCTCCACAGATAAAAATGCTTAGAAAGATAAGAGCTATTAAAGGAATAAAAAAAGCATTTATCGCTAGTGGCATACGTTATGACCTTATAAGTGACGATAAATATAATGGATATAACTATTTAAAAGAGATAGTAAATCACCATATTAGTGGACAAATGAAGATAGCTCCTGAGCATATTGATGATGAAGTTTTAGCATATATGAGAAAACCTGGGAAACAAGCTCTTGTTGAGTTTAAAAAGCTTTTTGACAAACTAAACAAAGAGTCAGGAAAGAAACAGTTTCTTACTTATTATCTTATAGCAGCTCATCCAGGGTGTAAAGAACAAAACATGTACAATCTAAAAGATTTTGCAACCAATATTTTAAAAATGAATCCAGAACAAGCTCAAGTTTTTACCCCTACTCCATCGACTTACTCAACTCTTATGTACTATACAGAGCTAGACCCAAAGACAAGAAAACCTATTTTTGTAGAGAAAGATGTTCATAAAAAAGAGAAACAAAAAGCAATAGTTATCAAAAAAGGACATAAAGAGTTTAGAAGTGGACTTGATTCATAACCTATACATAAGAAAACAAACTATACAATAGTATAACAATTTAAGAAAGGATTATTATGTTAAAACCTATTAGCGCTCTTTTAGTTACGCTATTTTTAACAATGACAAATTTAGTTGCTGCCGAAAAACCTTTGGTAGTTGGAATGGAACTTCAATATCCTCCATTTGAAATGAGTGACAAAAATGGAAAACCTTCAGGGGTTAGCGTTGATTTAGCTTATGCACTAGGTAAATATCTAGGTCGTGAAGTCAAAATAGAAAATATAGCTTGGGATGGACTTATACCTTCACTAAAAACTGGTAAAATTGATTTGATAATATCATCTATGACTATTACTAAACAACGTCAAAAAACAATAGATTTTTCAGTACCTTATGCACAATCAAACTTAGCAATTCTTACAAGTACAAAAAGTGGTGTTAAAAGTATAGATGATTTAAATCAAAAAGGTAAAAAGATAGCAGTAAAAAAAGGTACAACTGGGCATATATATGCTGGAAAGCATCTAACAAATGCTGATTTACTTGTTTTTGATAAAGAAAATGCTGCTGTTTTAGAAGTTATACAAGGAAAAGCAGATGGCTTTCTATATGACCAACTTACAATCTACAAAAACTGGAATAAGCACCAAAAAACTACTATAGCACTTCTCAAACCTTTTCAAAAATCTCCAGAGCATTGGGGAATGGCAATAAAAAAAGGTAACGATGAATTTAAAGCAAAAGTAAATACTTTTATTAAAAAAGCAAAAAGTGATGGTACCTTTGATAACCTTTCAAAAAAATATCTAACAGAAGCTAGAGCTACTTTTGATAAGCTTGGCATACAGTTCTTTTTCTAGGAATAAACTATTTTAAAAGATTTTTTTATCCAAGAAATTGATCAAAAAGAAGATATAGACACTAAAACAAGTGTTTATATCTTCAAC
>CAZIAJ010000158.1:0-4961 GCA_964537565.1 uncultured Sulfurospirillum sp. | reverse complement strand
ACATAAACTATAAAAACAGTAGATATTAATAAAACTAGAAGTAAAATAGATATGATAGTGAGTATAAAAATACTTCTTTTTATTTTTATTTCTTTTTTTAGTTTATTCATCTAATACTACTTTGTTCCTTCCGCTTTGTTTTGCTTTATATAGAGCTTTATCTGCTCTTTTAAAAAACTCTTCTTTTGTATCATTTTCTTTAAATTGACTTATCCCTATGCTTACTGTTATTGCTGGTAAGTTTTGAGATTTATTGTTTTGTATAGTAACTCTTAGTTTTTCACAAACTATTTTTGCACTTTTTAAATCAGTTTCTTCCAATAATAAGACAAACTCCTCTCCACCCCATCTTGCAAAAAAATCAGTTGTTCTTATATTCTTTAGACATAGTTTTGATAATTCTTTTAAAATATCATCACCAATTTGGTGTCCATGTTCATCATTAACTTTTTTGAAAAAGTCTATGTCCAAAATAGCTATAGACAAGTCTCTTTTATATCTTTTTGCATTTTGAAATTTTGCCTCTAATTTATCTTCGAATTTTGCTCTATTAAAAACTCCAGTAAGTTTATCATGAGTCGCTCTATAGTCAGAGTCAAGTCTTTCAAATTGTATCTCGGTTATGTCTGTTAGTGTTAGAACAAAAAGTTCATCTACTTTGTCTATCTCGATATAAAATACTTTTACATCACAGATTGCTGATGGAATTGAGACTATTCTATCTTCTTTTTGAGCACTATTATAGGCTTCTAAAAATCCTTCTTTTGTATTGGCATCAAGATAATTTTTATGGTGAACAACACTATCTAAAAAATTATTATAAAGTTTATGAAAATCTCTACTACTTTGTACTCCAAATAGATTATAAAATGATTTTGAAGCAAACTCTACTATTTTAAAATCTGTAAGGATTGTTAAGCTTGTTTGAGCATCCAATATTTTTTGAAGTATTTTGTTGGTTCTTTTATTATATCTCTCTATCAAAATATTTTTAGAAACTATAGAAAGTTTGTTTTTTAGTTTTTTCTTATCAACCGGTTTTATAAGATAACCATCTACTTGCATATTAAGTGCTTTGATGGTGTAGTCTGATTCGGTGTGAGCGGTAGTAAATATAATAGTTTGCTCAGGGTTAATACTTTTTATCTCTTGTGCCATCTCTACGCCATTTTTACGAGGCATATTTATGTCAGTTAGTACAATGTCAGGATTGTATTTTATATAGAGTTCTAATCCCTCTAGCCCGTCTTTAGCAACATATAATTCTTTGCTATATCTTTTCAATGCTCGCATATAACCATCACGAATAGACTCTTCGTCTTCGACATATAAAATACTGACTTGTTTTATATACTCTTTCAAAGTAAGCTCCCTATTTTGTGAGGCTATTTAGTAAAAATTCTTTTCTTTTTATTATACCTAACATATTTTTTAAGGTCAAATTAGGGAAAGTTTTATTTAAACCTTTACCATCATTACCATGACATCCTCCACAGTTACTTGTATAGAAAATTTCTGCTTTTTTTGCAGACTCGTCATTACTACTTTTTTCACCTCGTAGTGTTATTACATAACGAGCGATATTTTTTGCATCCATTTTATGTGCAATACCAGCATCCATAGTTTTTGTAGCAAATCCAAGATTTTGGTTTGAGCCTTTATTTATGATTTTTATTATGTACTCTTCTAAGTAATCAGTAGTATCAATTCTCTCCAATTCAGCTTTTATATCTTCTACATGTAAAGCTTCTATTTGAGGCTCTACATGTAAAGATTGTTTGGTCTTTAATTGCTCTTTTTCACAGCCTGAAAAAAAGATAATAAGAGCAAAAAAAAGGTATTTACTCAACTGTTACAGACTTTGCTAAATTTCTTGGCATATCTACATCATTACCAAGTCTAATAGAAATTTCAAGAGCAAAGATTTGTGTGATTATCATCATTTCAAAAAATTCACTCATTGGGTGGTCTTGATTTGAAGTTTGTATAAAATCATCAGCCAAATCAAATTTTTTAGGGCTTATGGCGAGTATAGTAGCATCTCTTGCACTTAACTCTTCAACATTGCTTTTTGTTTTATCGTAAAGTACATTTTTAGGCATGAGAGCAATTGTAAAAAGTTCACTATCTGCAAGAGCTATTGGACCATGTTTCATCTCTCCTGATGGATACCCTTCTGCATGAAGATAGCTTATCTCTTTTAGTTTTAAAGCACCCTCAAGAGCTAATGGAAAAAATATATCACGACCTATAAAGAAAAATCCATGTCCATGAAGGTATCTTTTAGAGAGACGTCTTATCTTCTCATGTGTGTTGTCTTTTACATGTAAGACCGATGGTATATGAAGAAGAGTGTTAATCTCTTTTTGCATAGTTTTTTTATTTATGGTGTTTTTCTTCTCTCCTAGATATAAAGTTAGAAGCCAAAGAGTAATCATTTGCGTTGCAAAAGCTTTTGTACTAGCAACTCCCTTTTCAATACCAGCTCTTGTTAGAAGTGTAGCATCTGCTAACCGTACGATAGAAGAGTTATCTACATTACAAATAGCAAGAGTTTGCATACCAGCTTTTTTCGCCATTTTAAGAGCTTCAAGAGTATCTGCTGTTTCACCGCTTTGGCTTATAACTAAAAATAGTGTTTTAGTGTCTAAAAGTGGCTCTTTGTATCTAAATTCACTAGCTATTTCTATAGTACATTGTATTTTGCTTAATCTTTCAAAGAGATAAGTTGCTGCTAGTCCTGCATGGTAACTTGTTCCACAAGCACATATTTTAATTGCATCTATATTTGATAAGTCTATATTTTTAAGTTCATCAAGTTCAACATTCTCATCAGTAACTCTACCCATAAGAGTTTCACTCACTACTGTTGACTGCTCATAAATCTCTTTTTCCATAAAAAAGCGAAAACCATCTTTTTGTGCATAAATCTTGTCACGTCCTAAAGTTGAAAAGTTTGGAATAACAGATTTTTCATCTATAAAAAGTGAAATTTCATCTTTTTTTATCCATCCATACTGACCATCTTCAAGATATACAACCTCCGTAGCATAACCTATTAGAGGTGAATCAGAAGAGCTCATAAATCTTTCACTTTTTGCATTTTGACCTAGTATAAGTGGTACAGCATTTTTAGCAAAAAAGATAGTTTCTGGTTCATCCTTTGTTATAAGTAGTATGGCATATGCTCCTTTAAGCATAAGGATTGTACTTTTAAAAGCATCTTTAGCATCTAATCCATCACTTATAAATTTTTCAAATTGATGAACTATAACTTCTGAGTCAGTTTGAGATAAAAATTTAACACCTTCACTTTGTAAATTCTCTTTTATCTCTTTATAGTTTTCTACTATACCATTGTGAATTACATAAGAAAATTCACCACGATGAGGGTGTGCGTTTACTTCTGTTGGTTTTCCATGAGTTGCCCATCTAGTATGTCCAATACCAAGACCAAAACCATTACTTGAAAATGATGAAGTTTTATCTATTAAATTATTTAGTTTTCCTAAAGCTCTATATGAAGATATATGACCATCTTTGAGTATAGCGATACCAGCACTATCATAACCTCTATACTCTAACTCTTTTAGTCCATTTAAAAGAAACTCTTTTTTTTCATTTTCTCCAATATAGCCTACTATTCCACACATATATATTACCTCGTTATAAATAATTCTAAAATTTTACTCTTATTGTCACATAAGTTTATCTTTTTTTCAATTAAAAACAGATTTCTTGCATTATTCTTTATTGTCTGTATTTTAGCAGTTGAAACATCAATACCTTCATCATCAAAAACACTCATCATATAAGCCATCATACCTTTTTGATTTTGTGTGTTTACAGTTAATTTTACGAGGCTTTTAGAGTGTTCACACTCCATTTTTATCTCATTTTCTTTTATTATTGGTTTACATAGGGTAGTTGATTTACTCATATCAAAACTCTGTTTTATAAGAGTCTTAATATGAGGTATATCACTCTCTTCAACACTTTCATTAAAGTCAATTTTAAAGTATTTTTTATTGTCATAAAGTTTAAATACTTCCATATTTATTAGGTCTAAAAAACCAAGCTTTCCTAAAAGGTAACCTACATTTAACTCTTCAGATTTTATGATAGAGATACTTAGGTGTCCTTCATTTGCTATTTTAACTTCATAAGGATTTGCACCTTTTGCTATGGTGGCAATTTTAACTATTTCAGGAGATTTATGTTTTATAAAGAAGTAGTTTGATGTTATAGATAGTATTTTTCTTTGGAGTGTTTTTGAAAGGGCTTTAAACTCTGCATTTTTTCTTAGTCCAGATTCTTTTCTAAGTCGTCTCTTTGTCTCACCTAAAAGTTCTTTTTTATCAAACATCTCATTTGAGAGATTATAAAGTTCACGTAATAGTTTTGCAACAAATCCACTATATAGATTTTTTTTTACTGCATTTATATCACTATAAGTTAGTATGTAGAGTAGTTTGAGTATTTGTGGTTTTTCTATTTTTGTTGTAAATGCAAGTACAACCTCTTCACTATATATATCTTCGCGAAGAGCAGTATTACTCATAAGAGTATGGTATTTTATAAGAATACTACCAATATGAACTGATTCACTACTAAATCCTAATTTTGTTGCATATGCTCTAAATATTTTTGCTCCAACTTCACTATGATCACCACGCCTACCTTTCCCTATATCATGTAAAAATACAACAAGTTTTATAAGGGCCTTCCCTTCACCACATAAATCATCATATAGTGCTTGAATAAAGGGCTCATTAATATTTTCTAGATGATAAAGAGCTAGTAAAGAGTGCTTATCAACAGGGTATTGATGATATCCATCAAACTGTGCTTGGTGCTTTATGTGAGCAAATGGTTTTATAAGTTGCTCTAATATATTTGCATTGTAAAGAGCTAAAAAAGTTTGATAAGAATAGTTATTAAAGATGATTTTCTTAAATATT
>CAZIAJ010000157.1:0-4966 GCA_964537565.1 uncultured Sulfurospirillum sp. | reverse complement strand
AACTTTACCATGGACCAACAAGAGCATTTAAGGATATGGCACTTCAACCTTTTGGACATATACTTTCAAGTGTTGCACAAAAACAGAAGCAAGACTACCTTATTTTAGCTGCTACAAGTGGTGATACAGGACCTGCTACACTAGATACATTTGCAAATAAGAAAAATATAAAAGTAGCTTGCTTATATCCAAGTGGAGGGACAAGTGATGTACAACGTCTACAAATGGTAACAGAAAAAGGAGAAAATCTAAAAGTAATAGGAATAGAAGGCAACTTTGATGATGCACAAAATGCACTAAAAACTCTTTTAGCCTCACAAACGTTTAAAGATGAATTAGAAAAATCAAATATAAAATTAAGTGCAGCAAATTCTGTAAACTTTGGACGTATTATATTCCAAATTATATACCATATCTTTGGATATATTTCATTACTAAAACAAAATCGAATAAGCCTTGGTGAGAATTTTTACCAAATAGTACCAAGTGGAAACTTTGGAAATGCTCTTGGTGCATACTATGCTAAAAAAATGGGTCTTCCAATAGAAAAAATTTTAATTGCATCAAACATTAACAATATTCTTACAGATTTAATCACTAAAGGAGAGTATGACTTAAGAGATAGAGAACTACTTTTAACAACAAGTCCTGCTATGGATATCTTAATCTCTTCTAATGTAGAAAGAATTCTATTTGATAAATATGGTGCAAGTAGATGCAAAGAGTTAATGGAAGATTTAAAGTCAAATAAATATTACAAATTAAGTGATGATGAACTAAAATCTTTGCAAGAAGATTTTAGTGCAGTTTACTGTGATGATGAGTTTGCAAAAAATACTATAAAAGAATTTGCAAATGAAAACTATATAATGGACCCACATACTGCTACTTGTCTTAAAGCCTACAATGAGCTTAAAGAGGAAAATATACCTTGTATATTATGCTCAACAGCGGAGTGGACAAAATTTGCCCCAACTATGCTAAATGCAATCAATAATGATAATAAAAAATATACGGATAAAGAGGCACTAGAAGGCATAAGTAAATCTTTACATGTAGATATTCCTGAATCTATAAATCAACTTTTTGAAAAAGAAATTTTACACGATAGAGTTGTAGATAGAAAAAATATTGAAAAAGAGATTTTAGGTTTTATATCATGATTATCATCCCTGCTCGTATGGCTTCAAATAGATTTCCAAATAAAATACTAGCAAGTATAAATGGTCTACCAATGGTCATTGCAACTGCTTCTCGTGTTTCAAAACTTGATAGAGTGGTTATAGCTACTGATTCATTAGAAGTAATCGAAATAGCAAAAAAATATGGTTATGAAGCTATGATGACAGGAACTCACCATCAAAGTGGAACTGATAGAATCAATGAAGCCTCTTTAAGCTTAGATATTGATGAAGACGAAGTCATCATCAATGTTCAAGCTGATGAACCTTTTATAGAGCCTGACGTTGTTCAAAAAGTCATTGACTGCGTAAAAAATAGTGATTGTTTTATGGCTAGTTGCTATAAACTTATAGATAAAACTTTTGCAGATGATCCAAATCATGTAAAAGTAATAACAGATACTAATGAAAATGCCATATACTTCTCACGTAGTAAAATACCTTATGATAGAGAAGAACATTTAGAGTATTTTGGACACTTAGGTATATATGGTTTTACAAAAAAATCTCTTAAAGAGTTTTGTGAACTTGAACCTGCCCCTTTAGAAAATATAGAAAAACTAGAACAACTTAGAGCAATATATTATGGTAAAAAAATAGCTATGGTAAAAGTAGAAAGTGAAAGTTTTGGGATAGATACTAAAGAAGACTTAAAGAGAGCATTGGAGTATTTTAGGGATTAACCTATACCTACTCCATCAAAACCATCATCTTTTTTGTTAAAAACATATGCTTCCATAGGGTTTTCACCAACTTGAAAAATTATTTTACAGGTATCAAAATCTGATTTTTTTAAACCTTTTCTTACTACATCTAAGATATATGCTTTTGTATTTTCTAAATGAGTTGTAGTATCACCTTCATAAGCATAATCTTCACCCTCAACAGGAGTAAAACCCTCTTTTTTAAGATGTTTTTCAAATAAAACTCTGTCTTCTAGTCCTTTTACATCTACTATTAAAATTACTTTCAATATAACATCCTAATTATAAATTGATATCATTTATTATACCTATAAAGAATTAAGATGGGCTAAAAATTCTTTTGCATCTTTAAATCCTATCAATCTCTTGTTTTTTAATTCTTTTCCACCTTTAAAGAACAAGATTGCTGGTGGTCCAAAAATTCCAAATTTTTTAAGTATCTCTTTATCTGCAGCAGAATTTTTTGTAACATCTATCTGTATAAGAGTAAACTCCTGCATCTTTTTTTGCACATTCGAGTCTGAAAATGTATAATTTTCCAACTCTATACAACTAACACACCAATCAGCATAAAAATCAACCATAACAGGTTTTTCAGACTCTTTTATAATCGTTTGTAACTCTTTTAATGTAGGTATTATTTTAAAATGATGCTCTTCTACAACTTCTGCTTGCACAGTAGTTAGCGTATTTTTTGAAGAGATTGTTTCAAGTGGATTTAAAGGGTTTGTTGCATTTGTCATAGCTCCTACAAAAAGCATTATTCCATATATAAACATAATCACTGCAAAACTTTTTATAAGTTTTTTCCAACCACTAACACCCTCTTTTAAAGACTCTAAAGCACCCATATATATTGCAGAACTTATAACTAGAACTGTCCACATAAGTATAATTATATTTGACGGTACTACGCGAGAAAGAGTCCAAATAGCAAGTGCTAACATAATTACACCAAATATTGCTTTTATTGAATCCATCCAGCCACCTGGTTTTGGCATATACTTCCCTGCACCAGTTCCAATTGCAAGAAGAGGAAGTCCCATTCCCATACTCATTACAAATAGTGCGGCACCACCAAGAATAGCATCACCACTTTGTCCTATATATACTAACGCACCAGCAAGTGGAGCAGCAACACAAGGCCCCATAATAAGGGCTGATAAAAAACCCATAATTGCAACGCCAACTACACCTTGACCTTGCATCTCATCAGATTTTTTAGAAAGCTTTGATTGTATAAATGAAGGCATCTGAATATCATAAAAACCAAACATAGAAAAAGCAAGTCCAACAAAAACTGCACTAAATATACCTATTATCCAAGGATCTTGAAGAGCTGCCGATATATTTGCTCCAAAAAGCCCGGCTAGGATACCTGCTATAGTATATGCAACTGACATAGCTAAAACATAAACTAAGGAGAGCATAAAAGCTCGTTTTGTTGACATCTGCTTTCCCGATTGAGATACTATAATAGAAGATAAAATTGGAATCATTGGAAAAATACAAGGAGTAAAAGATAATAAAATACCAAACCCTAGAAAGCTAAATAAAACTATCCAAATATTACCATTTTTAAGAGTATCTGCAATCAAATCTTCTTCTGATAAATCGCTTTGTGGAGTAACTTTTTTTACATCAACTTTAGTAGCCATAGCCCCTAAATCAAAATCAAATTCGCTTGTCATTGGCTGATAACAGATACCTGAAGTAGCACACCCTTGATACTCTACTTTTACTTTGAATGCTCCATTATCTACATATTTTTTTATCAAAGATACGGGAATTAATACATTGATAGGCTTATCATGCACTATATATTCATCATGGTTAACTGGTATCGGTCTTTTTATCTCTTTATCTAAATTTTGTACTAAAGGTTCTGATATGGAATATTTTAATTTATCGTCATATATGTACATATTTTCACCAAGTTTAATACTAACAGATATAACATCCCCTATTCTCTTTGCACTAACTTGGAACGCCTCTTCTGGTGATAACACTTTTCTTTGTGTTATCGCAAAAAGAGATGTTGTAAAAAACAGTCCTATCAGAAGCAATTTCAACACTCTATTCATAATTTACCTTCGCCTAATAATTTGGTTTAGTTTATCAAAAAACTATAAATATTTTATAAATATTGACCATTTCGTGTTATATACCTATCTTAAACTAAATTAACACATAGTTTAATATGGGTATAAAGGAGATTTTTATGGGTAAAAACAGTATAGACAAAGTGCAAATTTGGGTTAAAAAAGAGAGCCTTGCCTATGAAAAAGAACTAAAGCGTTTGCAAGTAGAACTCTTAAAACTACAAAACCATATCAAAGATAAAGGCCTAAAAATACTTATGATATTTGAAGGACGTGATGCTGCTGGAAAAGGTGGAACAATAAAAAGAATTACTGAACATCTAAACCCAAGGGGTGCAAGAGTAGTTGCATTGGAGAAACCAAGTGATACTGAAAAAACTCAGTGGTACTTTCAAAGATATGTTAAGCATCTACCTAGTGCAGGAGAGATAGTCTTATTTGATAGAAGTTGGTATAATAGAGCTATGGTAGAACCTGTTATGGGGTTTTGTACAGAAAGAGAACATCATAAATTTCTAAAAGATGCTCCACAATTTGAAAAAATGATAGTTGATGATGATATAAAAATATTTAAATTTTACTTTTCAGTATCTAAAGAAGAACAAAAAAAAAGATTTAAAGCAAGAGAAACTGATCCACTAAAACAGTATAAACTTTCACCCGTCGATAAAAAATCTCAAGGCCTTTGGAATGAGTACTCATTAGCAAAGTTTATGATGCTCAGCTCCACTCATACCAACATTGCTCCTTGGACTATTGTAAAGAGTGATAACAAGAAAAAAGCAAGAATAAATACAATAAAACATATACTAAATTTTGTAGATTATCCAAATAAAATAGACTCTAGTGAGATAGTAGTTGATAAAAAAATCATAGTCTATGGTAGAGATGAATCAATAAAAATGGAGAAGGATTTTAAATTTTCATTGAAAAAATAGTTCTTACACTACCTTTAAAACTGGTAAAAGTAAAATCACAC
>CAZIAJ010000156.1:0-4972 GCA_964537565.1 uncultured Sulfurospirillum sp. | reverse complement strand
ATCCAATGGCAACAGGAAGTATTGGTGGGGGAAAAGGTGAGCCAAAATTTATCAACCATCTAAATGTTAAACATGGAGGAAGAGTTGTTTTTGATATGTATCCAACATCAGCTATCTCTAAAAATCCGTATGTTAAATTTGCATTTAAAGGTGCAAAAAAAGGCGATATGATTGTAGTAGAATGGAAAGACAATACTGGCGCAACAGAGAAAAAAGAGATCAAATTAAAATAAACAATTTTATAGTTTATCAAAAAAGGAGATGAATATGTTGAAAAAATTAATAAAAATTACTGCAATCACAATGATAAGTGGTAGTATTCTGTTTGGTGCAAGTTACAATGCTCAAGCTGAAAAAGATAGAAAAGCATTCGTAAACTTCTTCATGAAGAAATTTGAAAATCCTGTTAAAAATCAAGCAGAGTATTTTCCTTATACTTCAGTAGAAGAGATTGAAAAGAACTATATATATCCTTTAAAGTTTCAAGACTTTCAAGATGGTCCACTAAGCTGGTATAGACCAAGCAAAGAGCAATTTGCTGAAATCAATGAATTCCCTCCTTATGAAATTCCATTAGATGATGGAAAAGAGTTATGGGAAAAGCCCTTTGCAAATGGTAAAACATACTCTACTTGTTTTCCAGATATGGCAATCAAACAAAACTATCCGTACTTTGATGTAAAGAAAAATAAAGTTGTAACTATTGGTGAAGCAGTAAATGAATGTCGAGTAAAAAATGGTGAAAAGCCACTTAAGTATGGTAAAGGTGATATAGCAAAGATAATTGCTGTAATCGCTGAAGCATCACGTGGTAAAGAGATAGCTATTAAAATACCTAATGAAAATGCTGCTAAGGCTTATGCTGCTGGTAAGAAACTTTTTTATAAGCAAAGAGGATATCTTGCAATTAGTTGTAATGAGTGTCATGTTCAAAGTTCTGGTAAAAGAATTCGTGCAGAAGCTTTAAGTCCTGCTCTTGGTGGAACTACTCATATGCCTGTTTATAGAGTTAAATGGGGTGGACTTGGAACACTTCAAAGAAGACTTGCTGGTTGTGTCAAAGATACAGGTAGTGAAAAACCAAAGATGCAGAGTAAGCCTTTAAAAGAGTTAGAGTACTTTTTAACATATATGTCAAATGGTATGAAGCTTAATGGCCCAGATACAAGAAAGTAAAGGATAGAAAATGAAAAAATTATTTTTAATAAGTATAACAACTTTAGCATTGCTTTCTGGTTGTGCGATGAAAAGCCCATCAAGTGATGTAGATGCAGCGATTGCAAATGCACAGATGAAGTATGATAAGGCTCATAGCGAAATGGTAGCTTGGGGTAAAACTAAGTCTTTGATAGTTAAAGCAAGAAAATTAGCAAAAAAAGATCCAAAAAAGGCGATTGCTTTAGCAAATGAAGCAGCATATCAGGCAGATACAGCACTTGCTCAATCAGAAGAGTTTGAAAAGACTTGGCAAGCTGCAGTACCTAAGTAAAGAGAGAAAAAATGAGTTCATTAAATAGAAGAGAATTTATATATATGATGTCTGTGTTAGGGGCATCATCACTATATGCAAAGTCGCATCAGAAACTTTTTGATGTTAAAAATGTAGATGATTATTATAAGATTCAAAATTTTGGTAATGCAAGATTTATGCACATGACTGATTGTCATGCACAACTACTTCCTGTACACTTTAGAGAGCCTAGTGTTAATCTTGGATTTGATTCAAGTTATGGTAAGCCTCCTCATATTGTTGGAAGTCATTTTCTTAAGCATTATGGTATAGAAGAAAACTCAAGAGCAGCTTTCTCTATGACATGTATTGATTATGCTCAAAATGCAAAAAGATTTGGTAGAGTAGGTGGTTTTGCTCATATTAAGACATTGACAGATCATTTAAGAGGAACTTATGGAGAAGATAAAACTCTATTTTTAGATGGTGGTGATACTTGGCAAGGAAGCGCAACTTCTCTTTACACTAGAGGTAAAGATATGGTTGAGGCACTTAATATTTTAGGTGTAGATGTTTGTACAGGTCACTGGGAATTTACTTATAAAGATAAAGAAATATTAGAAAATATTAAACTTCTTAATGCAGATTTTGTTGCTCAAAATGTTTTTGTAAAAGATGAGGCTCTTATGGATGGAGCTGAAGCTTTTGATGAAGATAGTGGTAGAGCATTTAGACCATATGTTATGAAAAAGATGGGTGACAATAATGTTGCAGTTATTGGACAAGCTTTTCCTTATACAACTATTGCAAATCCACAGAGATTTATTCCTGATTGGACTTTTGGTATCCGTCCAGAAGAGATGCAAGAGTTAGTTGATGAGGTAAGAGAAAAAGAGAAGCCTGATGCAGTTATGGTTATATCTCATAATGGTTATGATGTTGATAAAAAAATGGCGTCAGTTGTTAGTGGTATTGACTTTATATTTGGTGGTCATACTCATGATGCTGTTCCTGAAGCTGTTCCTGTTAAAAATGCAAAAGGTACAACTCACGTTATCAATTCTGGCTCAAATGGCAAGTTTATCGGTGTACTTGATATAGACATAAAAGATAAAAAAGTAAGAGATTTTAGATTTACTTTGATGCCTGTTTTCTCAGACCTTCTTCCTGAAGACAAGAAGATGAAAAAATATATCGAAGATGTAAGAGCTCCTTTTATAGAAAAATTAACTAAGCCTTTGGCTACAACGGATAACTTGCTATATAGAAGAGGTAACTTTAATGGTACATTTGATCAGATTATATGTGATGCACTTCGTGAAGTAAAAGGTGCCGATATCTCTATGAGTCCTGGTTTTAGATGGGGTACTTCTGTTCTTCCTGGTGAGGCAATCACATTTGATGACTTGATGAACCATACGTCTATGACTTATCCCGAAACTTATGTAAGAGAGTTAAAAGGTGCTGATATTCATAATATCTTAGAAGATGTAGCAGATAACTTGTTCAATAAAGATCCATTTTTACAGCAAGGTGGGGATATGGTAAGAACAGGTGGACTATCTTATACAATCGATCCTCAAAAAGATATAGGAAAAAGAATTACAAATCTTCAGATGAGTAGCGGTGAGAAGATAGATGCAAATAGAATCTATAAACTTGCTGGCTGGTCAACTGTTGGTAGTGCTTCAACAGGAGAGCCTGTTTGGGAAACTGTAGAAACTTATCTAGCAGATCACAAGCATATTAAAAACTTAAAGCTTGAGACTCCAGATATTATAGGTGTTAAAAACAATCCAGGGATTGAACTTTCACTCTATAAAAACTAAAACATAATCTTGGTAAGGAAAACTCCTTGCCAAGATACTACTTCAAGGATTACTTATGAAAAAGATAATACTACTTTTCACCATTCCCGTTTTCTTATTTGCAAATTTTTTTGAATTTAAACCACTTAAAGTCAATGATGATATAAGTTGTTTTATAGGAGATTTTAATCCTGTAAAAAAATCAAATCAAGGATTTGTTTCAAATGTATGCTATATAGATATGGGAGACTTCTTGGTTTTAACCGATGCAAGTGCTACTTATAACTTTGCAAAAGAGATAAATGCATTTATAGAAAAATCTACAAATAAGAAAATAAAATATGTAGTCATAACAAACTACCATGATGATAGACTCTTAGGAGCTTCATACTTTAGAGAAAAAGGTGTTAAAATCATAGGTGCAGCAAATATGCCAGAGATGATAAAAGAACATGCTAATAAATACGCTAGAGTTTTGAAAAAACTTCCAAAAGATTTGATAAAAAATACAAAAGTAGTTACTCCAGATATCTTAGTTGAAAAAGAGTACACTATAAAAGGTAGTAAAAAATCGATAAAAGTTATAAAGCCTAGTGAAGCTACTCAATCATCAACAGATATTATAGTTTATAGCCCAAAAGATAGTTTTATATTTACAGGGAATACTATATTTAATGGTCGCTTTGTAAATTATGCAAGTGACAGCAATATAGATGAATGGATAAAAGCACTAAAATTAATTGAGAAAATGAATGTAAAATATATCATGCCTGGGCATGGAGATGATTTTAGTAGTAGCTCATATAAACCAACTTTAGAGTATTTAGAAATGTTAAGAAAGCAAGTTAAAGTTGCATATGAAAAAGATATTGATCCAGCTGATTTATCAAAGAATATACACACAGATAAGTTTAAAAACATACCTCATTATAAAGAGTTATATATGAGAAATGCTAGAAATTATTATGACCAACTAGAGTGGCAGTAGGAGAGTATGATGAAAAAGTTAATTTTGATTTTATTGTTAAGTGTATTTGCTTTTGCAAAAGTTGATTATGCTGAACCTATACCTGACTTTGAAGCTCCAAGAAAATGGCTTATAAGGGTAAATAGTAGTGAAACAACAATATTAAATCATACAATTAATGCAATCAATAATGTTTTAAAAGGATACCCTGAAGAAGCTCTACATGTAGAAGTTATTTTTTATGCGAATGGTATAAGAGCAATGAGAAAAGATTATGATCAAAAAGTTTTAAATAGAATAAAGTCATTGATGATATACGATAATATAAGATTTGTAATATGTAAAAATACCATGGATACTATGGGTTGGAAGAAAATAGAGTTTATAGGTGGAGCAGACTATGTTCAAATAGGTATTGCTGAAGCCATTGAGAGAATAGCAGATGGGTGGATTGATGTTAAACCATATTAGAAATATAGTTTTTGTTATTTTAGTTATGAACTTTAGTTTATACGCAGATTACAATGCAGGTAAAAAAATCTTTAAACAGAAATGTTCTTCGTGCCACGGTGGATATATAGATGGAAAAGTATTAGAAAATAATTTTTTACAAAAAGACAATAAAGTATTAAAATTAACATCTCCAACAGTTAATATGATTACATATTTTCTTAAAGAAGATGCAAATCATATTGGTGATAGAGATGATCCTGAAATGCAGAGATTAGAGATACAAGAGTATGTAAA
>CAZIAJ010000155.1:0-4980 GCA_964537565.1 uncultured Sulfurospirillum sp. | reverse complement strand
ACATAATTGGTATAGTATTACAGTTTTCAATAATTAGAATAATTATTGATTATGTGGTAGCTACTTTTTAATAAGAAGTTAATATTAAATATTAACTTCTAGTACTTCTTTTAGCATTTCTTGATGAACGTGAAGAAGTTGGCTTTTTATCTTTTTGTGGTGCTCTTGAGCGATTTGTTTTTCTTAAGCTATTTTTTTTCTTTACAGGTTCTGGTTTTATAGTTGGATCAGGTTCAAATCCTTCAACTCTTTCTTGTGGGATTTTTCTTTTTATGAGTTTTTCTATATCTTTTAAATATTGAAGTTCATCTACACAAACTAAAGATACAGCTTCTCCTTCACTTCCTGCTCGTCCTGTTCTTCCTATGCGGTGAACGTAATCTTCACTTATATTTGGCAACTCAAAATTTACTACATGGGGAAGTTGGTCTATATCAATTCCACGAGCAGCAATATCGGTTGCAACTAATACTTCTATACTTCCTGCTTTAAAATTTGCTAAGGCTTTTGTTCTTGCTCCTTGGCTCTTGTTGCCATGTATAGCAGCTGAACTTATGCCATCTTTTTCAAGTTGACCACTTAATTTATTTGCTCCGTGTTTTGTTCTTGTAAAGACTAAGACTTGTTTCCATTTACCTTTTTTGATTAGGTGAGAGAGAAGCGCCCTCTTCTTTGCTTTATCTACTGGATGTATTAGCTGTTCTACTAGTTCTGAAGCTGTATTTCGTCTTGCTACTTCTATTAGTTTTGGTGAGTTTAATAGACTATCTGCTAACTTTTTTATATCATCTGAAAAAGTTGCTGAAAAGAGTAAGTTTTGTCTCTTTTTTGGTAAAAGTACGAGTATCTTTTTGATATCGTGGATAAAACCCATATCTAACATTCTATCAGCTTCATCAAGTACTAAAAACTCTACTTTTGAGAGGTTTATAGTTTGTCTTCCTATATGATCTAGAAGTCTTCCTGGAGTTGCTACTACTATATCTACCCCTCTTCTAAAGTTTCCTATTTGTGGGTTGATTCCAACTCCACCAAAAACTACTGTAGATTTATAGGGTAGGTACTTTCCATACTCTTTTACACTCTCATGAACTTGTGTTGCAAGTTCTCTTGTAGGAGTTAATATGAGTGCTCTTACTGGACTTTTTCCTTTTGATTGTGCATGTTCACTTAAGCGTTCTAGTAGAGGTAGTGTGAAACCAGCTGTTTTTCCTGTACCTGTTTGGGCACCTGCTAAAACATCTTGTTTAGATAATATAATTGGAATTGCTTGTTTTTGTATAGGTGTTGGTTCACTATAACCTTGTTCTTTGATTGCTTTTAAGATAGGTTTCGATAAACCTAGTTTTGAAAATGACATCGTATGGACCTTTATATTGGGAGGGGATTATAGCGTAATATACTTAAACTCAAACCATGTAAATAGTGGTTTGAGTTTTAATGAAGTTGTGAAGTAGTAAAGATAAACTTATCTTGTTACATTGTACCACCAAGTTTTTCTTTTACTTCATCGCTTGCCATAGTTATATTCCACTCTGGTTCCCACACTACTTCTGCTGTAGCATTTGTAGCATTTGGAAGCTCTCTTAGACAAGCTTCTTCTACCCACTGTATTATCATTTGGTGTAATGGACATGCTTTTGTTGAAAGTGTCATAGTTACTTTTATATTGCCTTCTTCATCACACTCAGCATCATATATAAGTCCTAATGCTACTAAATCAAACCCGACTTCAGGGTCTATTACTGTACTAACTGCTTTAAAAATCTCTTCTTTTGTATACATTTGTCTCTCCTATTTAAATTTCATCATAAACATTAAATTTTTCAATAAAAATATAGCTCCGATACTTAAAAACGAAGCTGCCGCCATCTGTAAATCACTATTTTGAAAAAAGATTGCAAATGAAAACAGAATTATACCTACTGATGTTAAATATATCTGAAAATTTGCACTTTTTGTTGGTACCATATCGGCAAGCATTGGTACTTTTTGTTTTCCAACTAAAGGAGAAAATCTTTCATACCAAACTAAAAAAGGCACTATTTTATATAGATGTCCAGAAATCATAAAACCAAAAAATCCAACAAATATTAGCCAACCACTTAGCATCGCATACATATCATTAGAAGTTGCTACATGTAAACATGCAAAAAACACTCCAACTGCAAAAAATATAAATGAAACTAATAGTGATATGATATACATATCATTCTCTTTTCTAGCTCTTGTTTTATTTATAGTATATATAAGATAAAAGTAACTTATAACAGATACTAAACAAAAAACATATCCTATTTTACTCAAAAAATCCAACTCTAATATAGCTGATATAAACACTAAAATAACCCCTATACTCTGAAGTGCTATAGAGAGTTTAAGAGGTTTAGTTGAAAACCCATGAGCTAATCCAAACATAGGTATAAGTATATAAGAAAATGCCATAATTGTTATAAAAATATAACCACCAATAAGCATATAAATATGTGCTTTTAGAAGTAAAATTATATTTGTACTTATAAAGCCGGCAAATGTTAATGCCATTATAAATCCAATAATAACGCCTATTATCAAAAATATATTGGAGATAATAACACTTACAACTACTAAGCTATATTCTTTTACATCTTTTATAGTTAAAAATACCTCTATAGAAAAAACACTCATTGCAATAAGTACCATCATGCCGCCAAAAGAGAGTACAAGATGACTGTAGATAAAACCATATCCCATAAAACTAACACCTAGAGTAAGTAAAGGCCAAATGATATAGTAAAAATCAACGCTAAAATGACCTCGTTCTAACACAACGGGTATAAGTTGAGCCATAGCTCCAAAGATAGTCATCATAACAAATCCAAGTAAAAAAATATGTACCCAACTTACTATATATAAATCAGCAGTAGATGGAACTTGCTCCATATCAACTAAAAATAGTAAAAAATTACTAATTAGATAAAAAATAGCGCCTATTATAAAAAATGGTGCTATTAATTTAAATGGTGGAGCAAAATCTCTAGTAATACTTACCATAATTTTCTATCCACTACAACTGTTTTGTGTAAAATCCGTACTATTTTTTGCATCTTCTTTTTTATTAAAAACAACCTTTACTTTACCATTATCATCTAAATCTATAATCTCATAATTAAAATCAGCCTCTATTTTAGGAAAAAGTCCCATAGGTGCTTTGTGATTTATCATCTCAAGTCTTTGATTAGGCCCACTTATAAGCTTAAGTCCACACATACCATTTACCATAGGTTCTGGTGGTTGACATGCTGATGTATCAAATGTAAATACTGTTGTATCACCATCTTGAAACTTAAAAAAATCTACTGTTGAACCTGTTACTTCTATTTTCTGCATTTTATCTCCTTATTTTTTAATAAGAGAATTTTAGTCTTATTGATAATTGTTTTCATTGATTGTTGTCAAGTATGATATAATATTACATGCGATATAAAATAGATTATAAAAAAACTTTTAATAACACCCTACTCTTTTGGTTAGATAGATTTGTAAAATCAAAACTAACTTCACTTTCAAATAGATATGTAAATGATAATGAAAAACTCTCTATCATCATAGGTAAGCTAAACCAAGGTACCAATAGCATAGATGAACTAAAACAGCTTACAAAAGATGCTAGAAACATAGGTCTAATAGGTATAAATACATATATAAATCCACTTGAAAAATTTTATAGATATATAACAAATTTCGCATTAAAAAGTATAAAGGAGATAGATGAAGAAGTTTTAAGTGAATTTTTAGCTTCTCAAACAGGCTCTTTAAGTGATGCTACAAAAAAAAATTATCGTATGGCTATTGTTGCTTTTTTTAGTTTTATAGATAAACAGAATGAGGATTCAAACGGTCATTCTCACCAGTTTAGAGTTGAGCTTAAAAACTGGGGTGGATTAAAGACAAGTCATGCTAATAAACTTCCTTCCCATATGCAAGATAAAGAATTAAAACGTTTTTTAGAAGCTATTGAAACAACAATATTTAAAGATTATGCTCAAGCAAAAAATAGGCTACTTATAAAAATTATTTTATATAGCGGTATGAGAGTAAGCGAAGCATTAGGGTTACATGTAAAAGATGTCATACTTGAAGAAGGTTTTTATATCTTCCAAATCAAAGGAAAAGGAAATAAGCCTAGAATTGCTATGATAAAAGAAAGATATATTCAAAAAGATTTAAAAGATTGGCTATGTATTAGAAATGAAAACTCTCCTCTTCTTTTTCAGAGTCGTACATGTAAAGCTTTAACTCAATCGTATGTAAGTTACATCATGGATAAAATTTTACTAAATGCAGGTGTTAGAAAAGAAAAAAATGGAGCTCACATGCTACGTCATACTTTTGCAACTAAGCTTTATCAAAAAAATAGAGATTTGGTTTTAGTACAAGAAGCACTAGGACATGCAGATATAAATACATCTAGGATATATACTCATTTTGACAAAGAGAGGTTAAAAGCTGCTGCAAATACTATGGATGACTTTTAATATCTTTATAAAATATATATCTATCTTTTCCATGTTTTTTTGCAGAATACATAGCTTTATCGGCATGAGAAAGTAATAACTCTGTTGTATTTCCATCGTTTGGAAATATTGAAATGCCTATACTTGCACTTACATTTAGCTTGTGTTCATGGGAAAATATTGGTTTTCTTAGTAAATAAAGTGCTTTTTCTGCTACAAAACTAGCATCTTTGGGTGATATAATCTCTTCAAGTAACAAGATAAATTCATCACCACCTAACCTTGCAACAGTATCCCCTTTTCTAACTAACGTACTTAATCTATTTGCAATTTCAATTAATACTTCATCCCCAATATGATGCCCTTTTGTATCATTGATATTTTTAAAATTATCAAGATCTATAAATAAAACAGCACCATGCTTATTTTTATAATCTCTTCTTTTCACCAACTGTTCTAGTCTATCTATTAAAATATCTGTACT
>CAZIAJ010000154.1:2977-5073 GCA_964537565.1 uncultured Sulfurospirillum sp. | reverse complement strand
GAAACTTTACAGTTTTACCCTCTTTTTTTATCTTATTCTTCTTTTTATATGCTATCTCAACTGCTTTAAGTATATCATCAAGTTCATGTTTAAATATCATAGATTTAGGATAATACAAACTTACTATGTCCATCAGTTCTGGATACTTCTTTTTATGATATTTAAAAAATCTTCTAATATTTTTATAAATAGCTTTTACTGATGAATTTTTATATTGCATAATTTCTAGTCTTTGAGAGATTGCTGCAAGTTCATGTTGTTTGATGTCACTGAGGTCTTCTACCATCTTAAAAAGATGCTTATTAAGAAGTCCTAGATAATTTTTAACAGTAGAGAGGGCCAATTTTCTGTGCAAAAGAAAGTTGAGCATATAAAGCACATACGTAAAAAGTAACTGATCGTGTATACTTTTTATATTTTGTAAATAATCTTCTATCTCACTTATCGCATCTTCTACATTTTGTTTACTATACTGAGTTCCTTTAATCCGTAACAATACCGCTAAAGACTCTATATCCATCATGCTGTAAGAAGCACTTTCTTCTTTATCCTTCTTATTTTCTTTAGCCTTTTCTTCTTTTTTCAATATCTCTCTTCTTTTAAATACACGTGCTATTCTTAACGTTTCTGCATCCTTTTGCTTTGGAGACAAAACATTCTCATGGGGAAAAAGTTTTTCTATCTCTGTAAGTGTCAATGGCACAGTGGCTACTATCTTTGCCTTGATGGTCAACTCTAGTGGAGAAGCATAAAATAAATAAAAGTTTTTATTGAGATTTTTAATCAAAGGTATGCTCAATGATTTTAAATATTTATCTTTAAAATCACGCATCACTCTTTCATAATTTTTATCATCAAAAATTAATTTACTCTCTACTTCACTTGATGTATGATGCAACTTGATTATTGGTGAAATAGAAACGTCTAGCAATTGTAATCGGTACATACCTGATTCATCAGTCACATCAAAATCCAATACTTCTTTGAGAACTAAAACAACTCTTCCGTTTGGGAGGTTAATCATAGTATCGGTTTGAAGATTCTTTAAAAGATTGGCACTTAAAGGAGTGATATGAAACAGTCGCAGGTAAATATAGGTAGCGGCTTTTCTTGTCTCCTGATTTTGTAGCATATTTAAAAGAGTTTTTCGTGCATCTATAAATGTATCTAAATTTGACAATCCTCCTGCCAAAAGAGAAAAATGGTTTGGATTGATTGATAACAGCGTTAAACTTTTAGGAAAAAATGTAGCTGATTTTGGATGAATTAATTTAAACTTCTTCAAGCGTAAAAAATTTCTATATAAACTCTTTTCTTCTTTAACATCTGAACGTTTATCAAGACCCATATCTACTATAAACCATGAGAAAAACTCTGTATTAATTTTAAATTGTTTACTGACAATCAGCATTTCATCTAAATGTTTTTGGATGCATGTTATAAACATTCTTCTAAATTTTGCATCTATAGAAGGATGTTTTTTCATACCTATCAGTAACTCTTCTAGCGTTGACTTTGTTTTACTGATATCATTCATAATGCCAAAACTCCATATTTGTCTGCTATTTTTTGTATAAGTTCCCGACATTTAGCGATATAGTCTGGCATATCCATTGTAGAGAAGATTCCTAGTTGTTCTTCTCCACTACTGTAATGTCCCATCAGTGCTTCAAGATAATATCCATTAAAATTACTCTCACGTGCTTCATTGGTTATAATGTGTCGTCCCGTATTTGTTGGGACACTTGCAACAAAATCATATAACCACTCACTAGCATTAGTCTCATTCAGAACATTTAAGGCTAATGGATTTTCATATAGCTTTATATCATTATGTTCAATGATATAAATATTTATATACGGTACTCCCATTCTATCACATTCATATTGGTAACTTTTTATAAGCTGTTCTGCTCGTTTACATAGAGGAATAACCCTAATTCCAGATAATAACGTAGAAGCTTTTTCCGAGATACTAAGTATGTGCAATGAAAAACTAATATTATCTAATGCTGTGGAGTAAGGAGCAGTACGTGTACCAAGAAGTAAACTTAATGCATATTTCACATATATGGCTGACAAATTAAATCTCTTAA
>CAZIAJ010000154.1:0-2877 GCA_964537565.1 uncultured Sulfurospirillum sp. | reverse complement strand
TGAGGCATATGCCATTTTAGATTTATCAATTATTTGGTATTTACCCACACAAAAAAGTGTGCTCATCTCCTCTTTTAGCTTCTCTTTTCTATATGCTTCCACCATACGCCACATCTGTTTGGGTTTTATAGATATTTTTTTATCAAAAGATTTTGCCTTGTCTGTTACATAATTTTGATACCATTTTTGAACGTGTTTACTGAGTAAAATCTTACATTTTTCATCATCATCTAATTTTGGAATATTTGTATCTAAAATTATTTTTATCTTTCTTATAAGCATGCTCATCAAAGGTGGCAGAGTATATGAAATGCTTTTTTGTGCATCCACAAAGAGAGAACTCGTTTTTTCTTTGGCAAACAGTTTATCATCTAATTGCATAGTGACTAACCCCTTATTCAAGTCAAGAGTCAAAACTTCATCTTTGCCCCATAGAGCATTTATAATCCTTTCATACTCTACCCCTGTCACACAAGAAAAAAGAAACAGTGTAAAAAAAAGATTTTCATAGGAAAATATCTCATCCATTTTTTGAATTGAAAGTGATTGTATAAACGCTCTTAGATGTCTTTTAATTGGAATATCATAATCAGAAGTTAATTTTAATGACTTCTTGGTAACATTTGCAGAAAAAGCTCGATTAATCCGTCTTTGCTTATCACTATTTTGTACACAGGCAAAACTTTCTTCACTCTCTTCATCTTTTTGGGGTATTGCTCTATATTTCTTTTTTTTCTTTTGCAATATCTCCTGAGCTTCTTCGTGGGACATTGTTTCAATAGGTGTACTATTTGGTACATAAAGCACAGCATCAAAATCTTCCCTTTGCGTATATTGAATACGATTCTTTTTCCTATGGCTTCTCTTTCCCTCTGCTCTTTCACCTTTAAAAACAACTCTCTTTAGTTTTTCATACTGCAAAAGATCTTTTGCAAAATATCCAACTATCTTTTGATTTCTCTGCGTTTTTTCATCTGTACCAGACTGTATCCTTCTTGACAATCTAACTTTGAGACGAATATTTTCAGATATATTTTCATACAACAAATAATTGTCATCTTTAGTCTCTTCTTTCATAATAAAAAAATAATTTTTTTCAAACGTGTCTGATGATGCTATATTTAAGAACCATTCTCCTAAATCATTTGTCGCATCTTTTGTAAAATATGTTTCATTGAGATAGTCATTATTTTCCTCCGCCATGACAGCCATATATTCCAAAGCTCTCGTTAATCCTTGTGCAATATCTTGAAAAAAATCCTCGCTTTGGCATTTAGATGATGATAGTTTTTGCTTTTGCTCTTCAGCCTTATAGTGTAAATAATGTTTATGAAATAACAAAACAACACGAGATAAGCTATGTGGGTAGTTATACTGACTGTTCTTTTCATCTAACTTGTATGCCCAATGCAAAGCATAATAAAGCCAAGTAACAACACTTCCTTGTAGTGGCGCAGGAGACCTCACTCTATTTTTATAATATACTATGGTAGTTGGCTCTTTTTTATACTCTTCCAATTGCTCTTCAAGATATTTAAGAAATAGAGGTGCATCCATATCAATGTCAGATAATACTAATATTTCATCTAACAGTAGTTCATTTTTTGAATGCGAAAAAATATACTGTGCTGCTTCAATTAAATTAATAATGGCATCTGTTTTCTTATAAGCAAAATATTTTCCGATGTCAATATCAAGCATTCTTTATTCTTATGTTGTGAAACTTTTCAACACTCATATCATCAATCTCATTTTTATTTTTATAAAAATGGATTTTTCCATCGCCAAATTCTGCTCTATGAAAAAGGTACAAAAATGCTTGATTGTATTGTTCATCCGTTTTTAACATAAAATTAAATCTTTCGGCTTCAAAGCCAAACTGAGTAATACTGTTATATTTTGTTCCTTCATGGTCACATAAAAACTCTATATATTTTCCATTTAATTTTATATATTTCTTTACATTGGCTTTCCCATCTTGATTACCATTCAAATAAATAAGATGCTCGCTATTACAAATAGGGCAATGATAATTATGTTTTAATTTTTTCTCTTTATCTGTTACTTCTATATCGTTTGGATTATCTATAAACAAAAGTGTTTGTTTTGCATAATTGCCTTTTTCTTCATCTGTAGTCACTTTAAAAATAGCAGAAAAGAAAAATTTTCTGGGTGTCTTCAAAAAGTTTTTTAAATCTTGTTTTTTATATCGGAGAAAAAAGAACTTATCCATTCTAGTATAGTCTAAACGACCACTTGTATTTTGTTTGCCCTTTTGCCTTCTTATATGATAATCCAAAAATGCCACATCATGAAATACTCGTGTTTTTTGTACTGCCTTATTACTCTCACACACTATCCATCTTACCTCTAACTTTTTTTGTTCTAAAGGAGATAAATTCAGACATAAAAGCAATGTATAAATATCTTCTATATGAAAAATGTCACCTGCATATTTTTCAAAATCATCATCTGAATTACTCTCCAGTATAGATTTGTTAGGTACATAAAATACCATTGGCGAAAGTAAAAGTCTTTCATAAAATCCATCAATAATTTTACTCGCGGCAATAGAAGGATTTATATTTTCATACTCTTTTAAAGTATTAATAAACTTTCCTAATGATGATAAAACTAAATATAAATTCGTCTTTCCTGCTGAAATTTTCATAAGTTTCCTTTAATAACTTCATTATATGGTTTATATTACTTCATTATCTATTTTAGATATATTTATACTAGCTAAATCTATTATATAGTAATGTTTATTAGTAAGTGCCATAAAAAACAACCAAAACAACTACCCCCCTACCCTCAACCTCAAATTCCCAACAACAGTCTCTCTCAAAGCATCGCTCACATCATACTCTTTTGCTA
>CAZIAJ010000153.1:1917-5137 GCA_964537565.1 uncultured Sulfurospirillum sp. | reverse complement strand
GTTTACAATTTTGCTATTTTTTGTCATTATCAATTCGCACCTTAAAATAAGATATAATTCTTATATAAATAATATCTAATATAAGCTGTAAATATAATTAGATTCCGATAGAGTTTATCAATTCTTGTGGTTGTGTAGAGAATCTTATAGCATCTTCTTTAGAAATTTTATTGGCTTTTAGAAACTTTATCATCGCTTGTGTTTGTGTACTCATACCAGTTTTAGACTGATTTAATTGCATTTGTGAGTAAATTTGATGAAGTTTGTTTTCTCTTATTAGATTGGATATAGCTGAGTTATTAATAAGTATTTCATGAATAGCAACACGACCACCACCATTTTTGGGAAGTAGGCTTTGAGATATAACAGAGTGCAGCGAAGTTGCTAGCATATTTCTTACTTGTACTTGTTCAGGTCCTTCAAAACTATCAACAATTCTGTTTACTGTTTGGACAGCTGAGTTTGTGTGAAGTGTTCCAAAAACCAAGTGACCAGTTTCTGCTGCAGTAATAGCAGTACTAATAGTTTCTCTATCTCTCATTTCACCAACAAGTATAACATCTGGATCTTCACGAAGTGAAAACTTCAAGGCATTAGCAAAACTTTTTGTATCTTCTCCAACATTTCTGTGTGAAAATAGTGACCTTTGATTTTCATGAACAAATTCTACTGGATCTTCGATTGTGATGATGTGCCTATGTTCAGTTCTGTTTATCTCATTAAGCATTGCAGCAAGTGTGGTTGACTTACCACTTCCTGTTGGTCCAGTTACTAAAACTAGACCTTTTTCTCTTTTGGTTATATCTTTGAAAATACTAGGGGCACTTAAGTTATCTAAGGATGGAATTTCTATAGGGATAATTCTAAATGCAGCTGCAAGTTCACTGTTCATTGTGTAATAGTAGTTTGCACGAAAACGACCGATATCTGGAAACATAACAGCAAAATCAAGCTCTTTATTTTCTTCTAAATCTTTTTTTTGTCTATCAGAAAGAAGTGTATAGCACATCTCTTCAATTTCTTTACCATCTAGTTTATCCATATCTAGAGCTACGAGTTTCCCATCAATTCTAATTTGTGGTTCACTTCTACTTACTAAGTGTAAATCAGATGCTTTATATGCCACTATATTTTTTAATAGAGCTTTTATATTAAGAGCCATTAGTTCTCCTTTAGAGATATTTTATTCTATTATTTTTGGTACTACAAAAGAGCCATTTTCACTTTTTGGTGCATTTTCTAAAATAGTTTTGATAATTTTTGTATTTACATTAGGAATATCTTCTCTCATAGGTGTTCCTCCTTTTACGGTTGTAAAAGTTGCTTCTTCTTTGTCTAAATTTAATTCATTTAGATTTTCAATAAACTCAACTATCTCACTTAGTTGGTTTATCATGCTATCTCTTTTGTCACTAGCTATCTCCAATGAAGATAGTTTTTCTAGTTTTTTCAATAAATCATTATCGATTTTCATCTTTTGTAATCCTAAATTGTTTTTTTGATTATAACAGAAAAAGTCTTTTTTTATCTTTATTGTGGTAACATAATGCCTTATTTAGTTTAAAGGATTTAGATTTGTCATTAAAAGATAATATAGAAGCAGTAAAAAAAGAGATAGGAACTGAAGAACAGTTTTTAGAGGGTATTATAAAAAGCGAGCGTTTTTTTAAAAAGTATAAAAAGTATATTATAACTATTGCTGTTGTAGCGGTTCTTGGTGGCGGTACTTACGCAACTCTAAATATACTTAAAGAAAATAGACTACAAGCTTCAAATGAAGCATATAATATACTTTTAAGTAATCCAAATGATATTAAATCAGAAACTGTTTTAAAAGATAAAAATGAAAGATTGTATAACTTTTATAGATTTCAAAAAGCTTTAAAATCAAATGATATAAAAGTTTTAAAAGAGTTATCTGAGTATAAAAAAGATCCTATCATATCTGACTTAGCATCATATCAGCTAGATGGACTAGAAAACAAAAATGACACAAAAAGTGTATTACTTACAGGTTTTGTAGCACTTGAAGAGGGCTATAGATTACTAAAAGAAGATAAAATTGAACAAGCAAAATTGAAGTTTGCTCAGATAGATTTGAACTCACCTCTTAAAAATGTAGCAAAAAATTTAGAGCATTATCAAGGAATAAAATCTAAAGGAACTAATTAATGAAATATTTCAAGTATATATTACCTATATTAGCTCTTTTGATTTTAAGTGGTTGTGGAACAAAAAGACAAAATTTTGAACCAACTTCACTTGCTGGTGAGATCGATTATGATGGAAGTTTACCTTCTAGTATAGTTGATGTTGTTAGAGGTGGAGCTACATTAGAAAATGGACAAATTATAACAAAAAAAGGGCTTCTAGATGTAGAATTACCTAAAGGGTATACATTTTTAGGGGCTTCTAACGGAAAGTATATTGCAACATCTAAATGCTCTGATTTGATTATTGTAGATAAAAATAGTAAAACTATATATGATAAAAAATTTGATTCTATAGTTGCTTCAGCTTCATTAAGTGGAGATAAACTAGCAGTTGTATTAGCAAGTAATGAAGTAATATTGATAGATATAAAAAGACATAAGATACTTTATAAAAAAAGTGGAGATAAAGTATATGCACAAGATTCAAAGATAGCTGCACCATACTTTTTAATTTTATTGTTAATTTTTCTAATATTAGATGGAAAGCTACTTATTATTGATTTAAAGAAAAATAAACTGCTAAGAGATGTTGTCGTGAAGAGTGAGAGATTTTTCTCAAATATTATCTATCTAGATGTTTTAGGTGATAGACTTGTGGCAGCAACAAAAAAACGTGTAGTATCAATAAATCCAAAATCTATGGCTTTTTTGGATAAAGAAATTAAAGATGTTATCATCTTAAAAGACAAGGTCCTAGTTTTTACAAAAGATGGTAAAGTTATTTTAACTGATTCTGATTTAAAAGTTTTAAAATCAAAAAAGTTTAAGTTTGCATCTTTTGTTGGGACAATTCATGGAGAGTACATATATATAGTGGAAAGAGGAGGCTTTTTAATAGCAACAGATATGAGTCTTATCTCAACAAATATCTATGAATTACCAGATGAGATAGAATCATATGTCTTTACTACTGATGATAAGTTATTTTATAAAAACAAATATTTTAAACTTGGAAAACCAAGAGAAAAATAGACGAATTTTTAAATTGACTTGTATGGCACACAACG
>CAZIAJ010000153.1:0-1907 GCA_964537565.1 uncultured Sulfurospirillum sp. | reverse complement strand
AAAACATATGGAAAATATAACTAATTTAAATACAAAAAAAAAAATTTCTATTTATACAGCTACAGATATAAAAGGGAATTATCACTCCATATTCATAGTAAAACAAAAAAGTAGATTTTTGATTAAAAATTCTTTAGAGATAGAAGAGATAGATAGCAGGTTACAAAGATTAGAAAATCATAATTTTAAATATAAACATTTGATAATTGGAAAAGCAATTTGTTCAAAAGCAAGTAATTATTTAAAACAGAGAGGATGGAGCATAAATCATGATTTTGTGTGATATTGGAAATTCAAATGTAGATTTTTATCATGATGGAAAAATTTGGTCTCAAAGTTTAAAAGAGTTTAAAGAGTATACGTCAAAACACAGAGTGTATTTTATCAGTGTTAATGATGCTATAACAAGAGAGCTTAATGAAAATTATATTAATATAGAAGAGTGGTTTGATTTTGATACTATATATCAAGGTATGGGAGTAGATAGAATTGCTGCTTGTTATACTATTGAAAATGGGATTGTTATAGATGCAGGAAGTGCTATAACAGTAGATGTTATGAGTGGAGGACTTCATATGGGTGGATATATATTGCCCAGTATAAATTCACTTAAAGAGTCTTATGCCAATATATCTAATAAACTTGATAAAAGAATAAATCCAAATGTCATTTTAGATGCGCTTCCACAAAAAACTGAAGATGCTATATCTTATGGAGCTATTAAGCCAATGCTTATGATGCTTGAGCATACATGTAGCGATAAAATAGTCTATTTTACAGGTGGTGATGGAAAGTATTTTTCTAAGTTTTTTAAAAAATCCATATATGATAGGTCTCTAATATTTAGAGGAATGATAAAAGCAATAAATAATAAGGAAAATATATAATGTTAACTGTAGCACTTCCAAAAGGAAGAATAGCACAAGAAACACTTGCAATATTTGAAAAGATATTTGGTGAGTCTTTTGTATTTGATGATAGAAAATTGATTTTAGAAGTTGGAGAATTTCGATTTTTGCTAGTGAGAAATCAAGATGTTCCTGCTTATGTACTGCATCAATCAGCAGATATAGGTGTAGTAGGTCTAGATGTGCTTGAAGAGAAAGACGAAGATTTAGTTAGGCTATTAGATTTAGGTATTGGAAAGTGTAAAGTTTGTGTAGGTATGAAAGAGGGTGATGAGTTAGATTATAGCTCACCTGATATAAAAATAGCGACTAAAATGGTGAATATAACACAGAAATATTTTTCTAAAAAAGCAATGGCAGTAGAGGTTATTAAACTTTATGGTTCAATTGAATTGGCACCTTTAGTAGGTCTTTCAGATGCTATAGTAGATATAGTTGAAACAGGGGCTACTATGAAGCAAAATGGACTAAAAGTAGTTGAAACGATTATGGAGTCATCTGCTTATCTTATAGCAAATAAAAATAGTTTTATTGAAAAAAAAGAGGAAATTATATCTCTTTACAGAAAAATTTTTGATGAGGTGAAGTAGTAGGGCTCTTATGAGAGTTCTACTACTTTTAGTATTTTACTATTTAGTTCAGCCTCTCTTATAGGTTTTACAAGAAAATCAAAGGCTCCATGATCAAATGCTTCACGTTTTTTTGTTTCATCTGTTGTTAAAACAATAACTGGTATTTTATTTAAATCTGACATAGATTCTAAATTATTTAAAAATTCAATACCATCCATAATAGGCATTTTGATATCTAATAAAATTAGTCCTATATCAGGTTTACTGTTTAGTACATTTAAGGCTTCTAAGCCATTTTTAGCCTCTATTATTTCACTAACAAGACTATTTTTTTTAAGCATTGAACTAAGTAATTTTAGGTTAATAAAATCATCATCAACAGTTAATATTTTTATCCGCTTATTCATTTATGTTATATCCCTTTAGA
>CAZIAJ010000152.1:0-5192 GCA_964537565.1 uncultured Sulfurospirillum sp. | reverse complement strand
CTTTAAATGCTTATGCCCAGTATGATTATGCTCTAAATTTATATAAAGGACAACATCCTAAAGAGAAGATACCATATAAATTACCATTGAATATATTGGATTTTTAAATGTTGAGAAGAATAATTTTAATAATATTAATTTTTTTATTTAATGGGTGTAGCCATAAAAAATTAGATATAAAAACTAGAGACTTTATAATAAATTCATCTATTTTAAAAGATGAATTTTACTATTTTTCTGCAAAAAAACCAGATTCTTTACATGTAGAGTATCAACCACTTAAAAGATTTGATTTGATTTTTGTTGGACATAGTTTAGATATTAATTCTACAAAATACAATAAACTACAAAATTTATCAGCATTGATTCCTGGTACTTATACGCATGTTCTAGCATATATAGGTAAAGATAGTAATGGTTTTGCATATGCTGTTGAGATGAATGCAGATAAAGAACAAAGCTTTACAATAGATAATGAAGGTGTAAAACTTGGAGGGAAACTCTACTTTTATTGTTTAGGAAGTGATTTTGGAAAGAAAAATTGTCCTAATGATAACTATATTCATGGAATGAAAAGTTATGATTATATGTGGGCAAAACGTCCAAAATTTGATTTGAAAAAGTATGAAAAAGAGCTTTTAGTAACAATACAAAATGATTTAAAAGAGGAACATCCTTTTCAAATTCCATTGGATTTGAGTCTTAAAACTCAAGATACAAAGTTAGTAACTATAGTAGATGATGGTCGTAAAAATGGCTCTAGTTGTGCAGAGTATTTTGTATCTCTTTTTGAAGAAGTTGCAGATGTATGTTTAAATGATGTTCGTATAGATGCAAAAACTTTAAAAAACTACTATATAAATGATGAGATAGGGAAAAGGGCAGTAGTTCCTGTAAAATATAGTGTTTTTTTTAAAAGAACTATTTATCTTAAAGAGACTTTTGATAAGTTGGGATACGATATACAAGATAACAAGCCAAGAGATACAAAGTGTAAACAAAAAGTAGGCATAGTAACTCCTGATTTACTTTTTAGGAGTGGTAGTATGAGAGATATAAAACCAATAAAAGGTAAAGGTGATGTATAAGATTTTTCTAGTATCGGTAGTTTTTGTAGCCAATTTGATGGCAGTATGGACAAGCATAGATGAGTTGCCAAGTGCATTAAAACACCATCATCCAAAGTACTTAAATAGCTATGAAGCTAAAGAGAGTGTAGGTTATCCAAAAGAGTTAGCAAAGCATCCTGAAAGGGTTATAAATGCTAAGATACCTATCGTTATTATAGATTCTGGATTTATTGGGTTAAGTAAGTTTTTAAAAGACAATCCTGATAAGAAAAGTAGAGTCAAAGAGTGGATTACTTTTTATAAAAAAGGTAAAAAATCTACATCTCATCATGGTTTTGATGTCTATAAATCTGCACTTATAGATTCACCAAAGGCTGAGTATTATCTTTTTCAGATAGATTTATCTGATGATAATAGTTTTTATAAAGCTTTAGAATATATGAAAAAACATAAACTTTATATGGCAAATATTAGCTTTGGTGTAGCAGTATTTTATGGTGATGATAAAAACTATAGTGTTAATATACATAAGTTTTTGCAGAAGTACCAAATCACTCTTTTTCAAAGTATTGGAAACGAGAGAGGTAACGCTCACTATTTTAAGTATAGTGATATAAACAACAATAAAGCACTAGAGTTTATAAAGCCGACAACAAAAAAAACAAGAAGCTTTGAGTTTCAAAGACTTGGTTTTTTAAAAGGAAAAGAAGGCACTATATATCTGAGGTGGCATAGTAAAGATATAAAAGACATTAGAGATAAGATAGATGTAAAACTGGTAGATAAAAACAATAAAAAATTGCCAATAATCATAAAAAGATACAATAATGCATTAGTTATAAAATACACTTCACCAAAAGACCAATGGGTATTTTTTCAAGTCATAGATAAAGGCATAATTAATCCTAAAGATAAGTATTTTTCTCTCTATGCAAAAAGTATTAGTGTACAAAAAATGTATGCTAATGGTTTTGGTATTTCAGGAGAGTTAGCACTTAAAGAGTCACCTTTTATAGTCACTGTAGGCTCTTATGGTATGGGCAAAGATGACAAGCTAGTACCTTCATCATTTTCATCATACACAAAAACTATTGATGGAGAGTTGTTACCACATATCTTAGGACCAGGGCAGCTTAAATTTGGAGAGAAAAAGATACAAGGTACATCTTTTTCTTCACCTTTTATCAGCTCTTTTTATGCAAAATATAGTGGATATAATATAAAAAACTTAGTAGAAAGTACCTCATCAAAAAGATTGTTAAGTAAGAGTTTGTTACCAATAGAAGAGTCAAGATGGGGAGTTCCTGATGTTATGCAAGTCAACAAAAGTAGCTGTTTTTACTCTGATAAAGTAGAAAATTTTAAAAGTAGAGTTGAGGGTAAAAATATTGTTCTAGATTTTGACTTTTCTAGGCATTGTATGGAAGGGTTAGAGTATAAGGTACTTGTGACTTTAAATGGTTCTAAGTTTACATCTTTAGGAGTGTTAAAAATAGTTCAGAAGAAAAAGTATTATGCTTCAAAACAAGTTAGAAGTCTTTCCAAGCATATAGATAAAAATCATAAAATTATCAAAATTCCTTTTGCTGATTTACAAGATGAATTTGGTGGCACCAAAATGCAACCTATATTTTATATAGTGACTAGAAACACAAAAGAGCCTATCTATTTGAAAGTAAAAGGAAATTTTAGTTTTAAAATACCTCTGAAAAAAGAGAAAGATCCAGAAGGTTTTGAGATTTTTGATAAAGCTTTTTCATCTATGCAAAAAGGCTTAAATAAAGAGGCTATAAGGCTTATAGACAAGGGTCTATCTTTAGAGTTATTTGATAAAGACAATATTGATGATATTGTTGAAACATATGCCTTAAAAGGTACTATACTTCTAAGGCTAGATGATTTTGACAAATATATTGAAGCACTAGAACTATTTGATAAAGCAGACAATAAAACTTCAAAAAAATATAAATTTAAAAACAGGATACTTCGTCATAAAGCAGCGCTTTTATATGGATTGGGAGATTATAAAAAAGTTTTAGAAATTGCAAAAAAAGCAGAATCATATGGAATATATGATGTAGATATCTCTGTACTCGAATACTTTGCAAATAAGCTTTTAAAAACACCAAAGCCTTTTAGAGTTGGTACTGATGAGTTGTCTCTTGCCATAGATGAGTATTTAACAAAAAATATAGATGTTTTTAAATTCTTTAATAACTTGGGCAAGATTAAGAGCAAAAATGCAAAAGAGTATTCAAGAGTATTGTGGAACTTTATACTTTTGCAAAATGCTATGTTTGAGCATAAAGATAAAAAAATTGTCTTTTCTTATGCTAGAAGTATAATCTCTACAAAGTATATTGATAGTATCTATTATGTTATCACAAAGATGCAATTTCGTGCATATAAACGTTTAAAAAAGGTAAAAAAACAGAAGAAAGAAGTTGCTAAAAAAACATCAAAAAGTATGCTTTTTCAAAATATTAGAAATATAAAACTAAATGGTAAAAGTTGGTATCTTGATGTAAGATTTACTATAAAATCATCACTCTTAAAAGATGAAATTGTATTACTACTAAATGAAGCAGCAACATATCTTGACTTGCCTTTAGATAAAGGTTACTATTTTTATCAGGGAGATAAAAATATAGATAAAAAGTTATTAGAATTTTTTAGAAGAAAAGGTGATGTAGAAGAGTTAAAAATAGAAAAATTAACTATACAATAACACTTATTATATGTTTTTTTAGTGGCTATTGGATGTTCCATAAAATATGGTTTGTTGTAACTATGGAAATTTTTTTAAAGGAGTGTAAAAAGATTTATTTTGAATTTACTAGGTGCAGGTTATGCTAAAAAATATGAGCTTTTAGAAGTGCTCATATACAAAAAAGGAAATTTTATGAAAAAGGTTTTTATTTTAGCGGTATTATTTATGTTAAGTCAGAGTTATGTTTTTGCAATTGAGCTTGTTGCAATAGATAAAGGAAGTGGGACAATAATACACAAAGTTCCTGTTGCAGATAAAAATATTGGAAATTTGTATAAGTATTTTGTTCAATGTACAAATGGTAAAAAATACTATACAAGTGATAGACATATATGGAAAGGAACAGGGTACTACTATAATGTGGTCAGAGGTAGTAAAAAGATATGTCAAGTTAGTAGAGTGAATTTTAAATAAAAAGTAGAATATAAAGTTTTAAGAGAGGTGATTTGAATTTAAGGGAAAAGTTAGTCTTCAGCTATAATTTTCCCTTCTTTGTCATAAGTGGTTTGGTTTAAAAGTTTACCATTTTTATAGTTTTGGATAAACCAAATTTCACCGCTATCATAAAAATTTTTTGATGTACCTTCTGCTTTTCCATTGACAAAAAAACCAATAGAAGAGAGTGTAATACCATCAAAATACTCTTCATATTTACCATTTAATTTGTTGTTATTTATAGTAAATTTTGTCCAGACAAAGTTATCTGCTATGATAAGCTCATATTTACCATCTTTTAGTAAAGTGTTATTGACATAAACTTTGCCATCTTCTTCAAACACTACATTCGGATTTTTGCCTTCTATATTTATTGTAATTATACTAAATTTTTCTTGCCAATATGCAGGAAGAAGTTCTTTGGGAAATTCTTTGGGAAACTCTTTTTTTATCTCTCTCATCTCTTTATAAGACGGTACATCATTGCGGCTTAAATCATAAATAACTTTCCATTTTCCATCTATTTTTTGTAAGCATAGTGTAAAAACAATATCCTCAAAATACTCTGTAGAGATACCTGCGCCATCTTCGTAAAGTGGAGTAGCTGAGAGCATTGCAAAATCACCTTCTATATGTAAGGCTGAAGGCTCTATATGAAACTCATATTTGGGTGTTTTTAAAGTGTATTTTTTAGTTACATAACTCTTTACATAAGAGAGTAAATCTGAGTTTGTATTTTGTTTAGGCGACATAGAAAATAGTAGTGATATAATACATAATATAGTAAAAATAACCTTCATAAAATCTCCTTTTTACTGTAATTATATTATAATCTTCTTATGAAATACAATGAATTAATACAAATAGTAAAATACTTAGAGCAGTATAAGTCGATCTCTTCAATAGAGAGAGTAGAA
>CAZIAJ010000151.1:383-5193 GCA_964537565.1 uncultured Sulfurospirillum sp. | reverse complement strand
TTCCTGCAATCATCTATGGAGTATACCTTGATTTTTTTATTATTCTTATTTTAAAGTGCAAATCCGTTTCTTCTGAATTAGCAAGAATTTTCTTTTTTGTATAAAAAGTTCCAAAATGGATTAAAGATGCTACAAAAAAGATAATATTTTCTTGAAAATCCCATTTAGATTCTTTCCATGCTATCACTAATAAAATACAAAAAAGTGTAAATAAAAAACCATGTGTCATCCCTGCAATTTTTACTGCTAATGGAAGGTCAAATGCATATTTTAAAGGCATTGCTACAAATAAGAGCATAAGGTAAGAATAGCCCTCCACAGTGTTTATTATTCCAAATTTTTTTACACTATTTTTAACCATACTATTTTATTTTCTCTTTATTTATTTAGATTTTGCGGAAGTATATAATCAAAAGGTAACAATTGAACCCCTAATTTTAAAATTTGTTCGAAGTCAAAAAGTTATTTAAACATCTTTATACTATACTTAGCCATCAAAATTTTGAAAAGGCAATTTAATGGAGACTAATCTAATACTAGAGGGCTTGAAGTTTATGGTTCTAGGGATGGGAACAGTGTTCGCATTTTTAGTGATTATGATTGTATGTATGAACATCATGTCAGCAATTATTCATAAATTTTTTCCTGAACCACAAGCGAGTGCGTCGCCTACGGCTCCAGCACAACAACAAGATAACAAAAAAGTGATTGCAGCAATCTCTGCAGCAATTACACATCACAGAGCTTAAGGATTAATATGGCTAAAAAATTTATAGATGTAATGGATACAACTTTTAGAGACGGCTTCCAATCAGTTTTTGGTGGTCGTGTTCTAATGAATGATTTTTTTCCGGCAGTTGAAGCAGCAAAAATGGCTGGAATCAACCACTTTGAGTTTGGTGGGGGAGCAAGATTTCAATCTCTTTACTTTTATCTAAGAGAAGATGCATTTGAAATGATGGATAGATTTCGTGAAATCGTAGGTCCTGATGCAAACCTTCAAACACTCGCACGTGGTGTAAATACAGTTATGTTAGATACAGGTTCAAAAGAACTTATCGACCTTCATGCAAAACTATTTAAAAAGCATGGTACAACGACTATTCGTAACTTTGATGCACTTAATGATATTGAAAATCTTAAGTATTCAGGTGAGCGTATCTCTCATCATGGCCTTAAACATGAAATTGTTGTAACAATGATGGATCTACCACCAGGATGCACAGGTGCTCACACTGTCGAGTTTTATGAGAAAACTTTACGTGATATCTTAGACAGTGGTATCTCTTATGACAGTGTATGTTTTAAAGATGCATCTGGTACATCAAGCCCACAGAAAGTTTTTGAAACGATTAAAATGGGTAGAAAGTTACTTGGTGAAGATACTCACATCCGTCTTCATACACACGAAACAGCGGGTGTTTCTGTTGCAGCATATATGGCAGCATTAGAAGCTGATGTTGATGGTATTGATATGGCGGCATCACCTGTAAGTGGTGGAACTTCTCAACCAGATCTCTTAACAATGCTTCATGCTACTAAGGGGATGAACTTTGATCTTGGTGGTTTAGAGATTGAAAAAATTCTTACATATGAAAAAGAGTTACAATCTTGTTTAAGTGATTACTTTATGCCTCCAGAAGCAACAATGGTTTCTCCAGTAATTCCATTCTCACCAATGCCAGGTGGTGCACTTACTGCAAATACTCAAATGATGCGTGATAATGACATCTTAGATAGATTTCCAGAAGTGATTGCTGCTATGACAGAGGTAGTTGAAAAAGGTGGTTATGGTACATCTGTAACACCAGTTTCACAATTTTATTTTCAACAAGCACTTAATAATGTTATGCAAGGTCCTTGGAATGCAATTGCACCAGGATATGGAAAGATGGTTCTTGGATATTTTGGTAAAACTCCAGTTGCTCCAGATCCAGAGATCGTTAAAATTGCTTCAGAAAAACTTGGACTTGAGCCAACAACTGAGAAAGCACTTGATTTAGCAGATGCAGATGAAACAAAATCTCTTCAATTTGCAATAGATGAACTTAAAAAAGTTGATCTTGAGATTACAGAAGAAAACATCTTTATTGCAGCAGCATGTCAAGAAAAAGGTATCGCATTCCTTCTAGGAAAAGGCGAATTAAATGTACGTAAAATATCAGAAATGAAAAACGATTGTGAAGGAAGTTCAAATATGGGTAGCGGAAATTATACAGTAGTAGTAGATGGTCAAAAGTTTAGTGTTCAAGTTGCAGAGGGCGATGCAGATATTCAAGTAACAGCAGTAAATGGTGAAAGTGCTTCAACTTCTACACCAGCTCCAACAGCTTCAGGAAATGATATTGAGATAAAAGCACTGCTTCCAGGTAATGTTTGGAAAATTGTTGCTAATCCGGGTCAAAGTGTAAATGAAGGTGATGTGATTATGATTTTAGAGTCTATGAAAATGGAGATTGATGTTGTGGCACCAAAAGGTGGTGTTGTTAAATCGATCAATGTAGCTACAAATGATAAAGTTGTAGAAGGTCAAACTGTAGCAGTATTAGGATAAGCTAAATGAAAAATATAGTACTAAAATTTCTTGCACTTATGATGCTTTTTGCATTTACAAGTGCATCAGCAAACGAACATGCACCATCTAATGAAGGTGCGCCATCTACTCATAAAGAAGAGAACTATCAATCTAAATCAATGGGTAAAATGATAGAAGGTTTCCTTGAATCAACAGGTGTTGTTGCACTTATAAATCCAGGAGAAGAGTTAAATGCTAAGGGTGAACCTATGAGCAACTTCCATAAGGGTCTTGGTCGTGTGATTATGATTCTTGTGACTTTCTTCCTTTTTTGGTTAGCCATTGCTAGAGGTTTTGAACCACTTCTTCTTTTACCAATCGCATTTGGTGGATTACTCGCCAATATTCCTGTTGCTGGTATTGCAGGTGAGCATGGTTTCTTGGGTGTTATCTATCAGATGGGGCTCTCCAATGAGATGTTCCCAATTATCATCTTTATGGGTGTTGGTGCGATGACAGACTTTGGTCCACTTTTATCAAATCCTAAAACTGCACTCCTAGGTGGTGCAGCTCAGTTTGGTATCTTTGGAACACTTGTTGGAGCTGTTGCACTTAGCCAAGCTGACCTTGTAGACTTTACATTACAACAAGCATCAGCTATTTCTATTATTGGTGGGGCAGATGGTCCAACATCAATCTTTATTGCAACAAAACTTGCACCTGAACTTCTTGGAGCGATTGCTGTTGCATCATATAGTTATATGGCAATGGTACCAATTATTCAACCTCCTATTATGAAAGCATTAACAAATGAGGCTGAGCGTAAGATTAAAATGAGTACACTCCGTCATGTGTCACGTTTAGAGAAGTTAATTTTCCCTATTATGGTTTTAACTCTTGCTATCTTAGTGTTACCAGAGTCTACACCACTTATTGGTGCATTTATGTTTGGTAACTTCTTAAAAGAATCAGGCGTAGTTGAGCGTCTTAATGATACTTTACAAAATGCACTTATTAACATCACTACGATCTTCCTAGGTCTTGGTGTTGGTTCTAAACTAGCAGCAGATCAATTCCTTGTACCTGAGACTATGTTTATTATGGTGCTTGGTATTATTGCATTCTCTGTAGGTACTGCAGCAGGTGTTTTGATGGCTAAAATTATGAATATGTTCCCTGGACATAAAATCAATCCACTTATTGGTTCGGCTGGTGTATCAGCTGTACCTATGGCGGCTCGTGTATCTAATAAAGTAGGTATGGAGTATGACCGCACAAACATGCTTCTTATGCATGCGATGGGTCCAAATGTTGCAGGTGTAATTGGTTCAGCAGTTGCAGCTGGTGTACTTATTTCCCTCTTTCAATAGCTAACTTTAAATAACGACGTATTTACGTCGTTATTCCCCTCCTTTTTACTTTTCATCTATATTCAAATTTAATATCCAGACATAAAGCTGTCTATCTAAAACCTTATACTCTTGCTCTTATATTAGATTGGTTTAATATTAGTTACATGTTTTAATAACTTTAAGACTAAGAGATAAAGTCTCGTATCCCTTTTTAGTCATAAGCAACACTTCTTTTTTTGTAGTGATTATAGAATACTTTGATGATTCAAAGGATATATTCCAATGGAGAGTAAAAACAATTTTTATAGGAGGATATTCAAAGAGCATTTGAAAGGCTTCAAAAAGTGATAAAGCAAGATAAGTAAATTTTGTCAACGGCGGAGTTGTAAAGTGAAAAATATTGATGAACTATTTGGTATGAAAGGATTCAAAGTGATATAATGTTCTCAAACAAAATTTATTTATAATTATTAATGAGGATAACTATATGTTCAAAGAGCCTACAAATAGCTATTATATAGCTCAAAAGAAAAATATACAATTAGCTCAAGATGAGACTATAAGTGAAGAGGATCAACTTAGATTAATAGAAGAGAGAAAAGAAGGACTAAGTCACCAAGATTGGGTAGCTAGAACATTGGTGTCAAATCCATCAATTACACCAAAAGCGATAGGTATATTATTTAAAGAATTTTATGATCCAAACAATTATAATGCCGACTATTTAGTACTTGTATCACTATTTAGAAACAAAAGTATAGAAATAGAGAAGAAGGTAAAAATATATAAACTTCTTCATCATTATGAAGAAGTGTTAGTTAAAGCAAATCCTCACATACTTGAAGAGAGTTATCGTGAATGTATATTGGAAGTCTTAAGAAGTGACAAATATCTCGTTGATGCTTTAGCAGATATTGTTGAATCCGAAGAGGATCAATTATAT
>CAZIAJ010000151.1:0-373 GCA_964537565.1 uncultured Sulfurospirillum sp. | reverse complement strand
ATATTTAGTATTATAAAAAAATATATAAGAAAATATGAATATTTTGAACTTCTTGAGACTTTTTGTTTTAATAGACAACTAACGGACAATGTAGTCAAAAAAATCAGAAAATATATTAAGGGCTCAAGGCACAATCTTGAACATGCTTTATATAATTTAGATGTACAAAGATACAAAACCGAAGAAGAACTTGAAAAAGAAAGACAAGAATCAGTTGAGGAAATACTACCATTGTTTGGTTTAAAAAAAAGTGATTGGATGTGATAGAAGTATTCAATTCTCCCAGATAAGAAATAGAATAGTAAAAGAGGTAATATAACAGCATTAACACAACAACAAGAAAATTGGTTTACACAAAAGCTTAAAGGAGATT
>CAZIAJ010000150.1:0-5206 GCA_964537565.1 uncultured Sulfurospirillum sp. | reverse complement strand
TGGTGAGATAGAGATAGATTTTTCTCAAAAATTTCAAAAAATATCTTATAAAGATTCTCTCATAAAAATAGGTGGTATTCCTGAAGAAGTTATCGAAAATAAAGAAAATATCATAACCTACCTAAAAAGTAAAGGTGAAGAGGTAAATGATAAATTAAGTCTTGGTAAACTTTATGAAGAATTATTTGATTTATATGTAGAAGAAAAACTTATAAATCCAACTTTTATCATAGACTATCCAATAGATATAAGTCCACTAGCAAGAAGAAGTGAAGAAAATCCAGAAGTAGCTGAAAGATTTGAACTATTTATGGCTGGTCGTGAAATAGCTAATGGATTTAATGAATTAAATGATCCAATAGACCAATACAATAGATTTAAAGCACAAATTGATGCAAAAGACGCAGGAGATGATGAAGCACATGAGATGGATGAAGACTATGTACATGCATTAGGATACGGTCTTCCTCCAACAGCTGGGCAAGGACTTGGAATTGATAGACTTACAATGCTTTTAACAAATGAGCAATCAATAAGAGATGTCATACTATTTCCAGCTATGAAACCAATAAATGAAAATAAAGATGAGGAAAAATAATGAGTATATTAAAAAATGTTGACCCTGAAGTATATGGACTAATAGAAAATGAATTGCAAAGACAAACTGACCACCTAGAAATGATAGCAAGTGAAAACTTTACTTATCCTGCTGTTATGGAAGCTATGGGAAGTGTTTTTACAAATAAGTATGCTGAAGGATATCCAAACAAAAGATACTATGGCGGATGTGAATTTGCTGATAAAGTAGAACAAATTGCAATAGATAGAGCGTGTAAACTTTTTGGTTGTAATTATGCAAATGTGCAACCAAACTCTGGAAGCCAAGCAAATCAAGGTGTATATCAAGCACTACTAAAACCATTTGATAAAATCCTTGGTATGGATTTAAGCCATGGTGGACACTTAACACATGGCTCAAAAGTGAGTAGTTCTGGTAAAACTTACTCTAGTTTTTTCTATGGTGTAGAGATGGATGGAACTATCAACTATGATAAAGTTAGAGAGATAGCTCACATAGTAAAACCAAAGATGATTATATGTGGAGCTAGTGCATACCCTAGAGAGCTTAACTTTGCTAAGTTTAAAGAGATAGCTGATGAAGTTGGCGCATACCTTTTTGCAGATATCGCACATATCGCTGGTCTTGTAGCTGCTGGTGAACACCCTAATCCATTTCCTTACTGTGATATAGTAACAACTACAACACATAAAACTTTAAGAGGTCCAAGAGGTGGACTTATAATGACAAACAGTGAAGAAATAGCAAAAAAAGTAAATAGTGCAATCTTCCCAGGAATTCAAGGTGGTCCACTAGTTCATGTTATTGCAGCTAAGGCTGTTGGATTTGCAGAAAACTTAAAACCAGAGTGGAAACAATATGCAAAAGATGTAAAAGCAAATGCAAAAGTGCTAAGCGATGTTCTTATAAAAAGAGGATACGATATAGTAAGTGGAGGAACTGATAATCATTTAGTTTTAGTAAGTTTCCTTGGACGAGAATTTAGTGGAAAAGATGCAGATACAGCTTTAGGAAATGCTGGTATAACTATCAATAAAAATACAGTTCCAGGTGAAAATAGAAGCCCATTTGTTACAAGTGGTGTTAGAATAGGAAGTCCTGCATTGACTGCGCGTGGTATGAAAACAAAAGAGTTTGAAATCATAGCAAATAAAATAGCGGATGTTCTTGATAACATAGATGATACTAAACTTCACTTAGAGATAAAGGAACAGATGAAAGAATTAGCAAGCAACTTTATTATCTATGATAGATCAACATATTAACTAAGGAAAATTTATGTACAATATGGACACTTCACTTATAAAAATGTTAACTGATCACTATTGGATAAAGCGTGATTCTATAGTCGAAAAAAGAAGCCATAATGGTCGTATGTTTTTTGATAAATATGAAAAAATCAATAAAACATTAACAAGTTCTATTATAAATCAACACTTAAAAGGTGAAATTACAGTTGCTCATTCATTAATCAATGCAAGAAATAAAGTTGAAAACATAGTGATTGATTATAATGGAAGAAATACAGAACGCTTTTGGCATAGAACACAACTTCTTTTAAGAGAAGAAGGATTTATAAATTTTACTGCATATGAGAGTAAGACTCCTGGGCATTTACATGTTTATATTCATAAAGGGCATACAACACTGCAAGAAGCATATCAGATAGCTAAAATGATTTCTGCTAAACTTGCACAAAGATTACCTAGAGAGTGGAAGATGTTTCCAGACCAAGATATACCAAAAGAGTTTAATATATTGGCACTACCATATAAACTCTACAATAAAGAACGGGGAGCTTCTTGGTCTAAACATATGTAATGGCATGAATAATGCTTACATGTAACAAAATATAAGGGGATAGCAATGGAAGAGAAAAATGAATTAAGTGATATTGTTTTAGAAAAAGATAGCAACAAATCAATGAAAGCTAAGCGCATACTAATCATAGTAGCACTTTTAATTGTACTATTTTTAGTTGTCTTAGTTGTAATGAAAGTAGTAAATAAACCAACTGAAAAAAACAATAATACAAAACTTATATTACCACCAAATCCAACTGAAAAAGTAATTGAATCAAAAAAAGAGGATGAACTCTTCAAGCAAGTCCCTATTACTCAAGAGGAAGACAAAAAAGAGAGTTTTGAAGAGATGGTTAAAAGCTTAAAAGCAAAAGAGATTAAAAAACAAGAGACTGTCCAACCTCAAATAGAAGAAGCTAAAAAAGTTGTTCAAACTCAAAAAGTTCAAAATAAGCTTAAAAAAGTAGCTACAAAACAAATAAAAAAAATCATACCTACTAAAATACAAAATGCAAAAACAGATAGTACTACTGCAACAAAAGGAGTATATATCCAAGTAGGCGCAACTTCTAGATTAACACCTGATAAAAAGTTTTTGGCAAAACTAGAAGCCAAAAATTATGAATATAGACTTCTTCCAATAGATGTAAAAGGAACAAAGGTTACAAAAATTCTCATAGGACCATATAAAACAAATACTGAAGCAAAAGCAAAACTCAATGATATAAAATCAAATATCAACAAGGACGCTTTCATATACAGAGTAAAGTGAGTTAGGTATAAATGTTATATACAAAAAAAATACTATTTGATCAACTCACTCCTATAACAATATTTTCTAAATTAAAAAATCATTTTGATAGTGAGTTAACCTTCTTATTTGAGAGTGCTATAAATACCGAAGAGGGTAATTTTAGTTTTCTCTTTATTGGGGCACGCGAAAGAGTTATACATAAAGATAATAAATCTCAGCATATTGATGAAGATGGTCATAAAAACAATATAGGTAGTAATCCTTTTATATATTTAAAAAAACGATACGCAACAATAAATAATGACGTATATAAAGCATATGGTCAAAAGCATAATCTTGGATTTGTAGATGGCTTTATTGGATATATAGGATATGATGCTGTTAAGACTTTTGAACCACGTCTAAAATCACATATGGATTGTTTAGAAGATGATTTAAATATACCTGATATGGATTTGATGAGACCTAAACTTGTATGTACTTTTTCTCATAAATCACACACACTTACACTTCATACTCTAATGGACTCTTTTGCTTCAAAATTAGAAGAGGTTGAATCCATACTAAAAGAGCCTCATAACTATTTAAAAATTAAAAAAACATCTATAGATACAACAAAAGGAGCATTCTCTTTTAGTAAAGAGAAATTTTTTAACATGATTGCTCAATCAAAAGAAATGATACGAAGTGGTGATGTATTTCAAATTCTTATGTCAAATAGATTTACACAATATGCAAAACTAATAGATAAACTTAGCTTTTACAGAATTTTAAGAAACAAAAATCCATCTCCATATATGTTTCTTCTAGACTTTGATAAATTTGCTATAGTTGGTAGCTCTCCTGAGGTTATGGTTGGTTTAAAAGATAAGCATATCACATTAAGACCCATTGCAGGAACAAGAAAGAGAGGCTCAACCTACGAAAAAGACCAAGCTTATGAAAAAGAGCTTTTGGAAGATGAAAAAGAGAGAGCAGAACACCTAATGCTTATCGACCTTGGACGAAACGATGTAGGGAAAGTTGCAAAAGTAGGAACAGTTGAAGTAACAGACATGATGAGAGTTGAGAGATACTCACATGTTATGCATATGGTAAGTGATGTTGGTGCAAAACTAGATGAAAAGCATGATATGTTTGATCTTTTTGCAGCAACTTTTACAGCAGGAACTATGACAGGAACTCCTAAAATAAGAGCGATGGAACTTATTAGTGACTTTGAAGGAATCAAAAGAAGTTTTTATAGCGGAGCTGTTGGATACTTTGGATTTGATGGAAATATGGATAGTGCTATTATGATAAGAACTGCTTATCTTGATGATGAAAAAATAATTTTTCAAGCAGGAGCTGGTGTGGTGGCTGATAGCCAACCTGAACTAGAGTATCTTGAAGTAACAAATAAACTAGGAGCAATGACAAGTTCACTAAATGATTTAAAGGAATGAGATGAAACTATTCTCAATTTTTGGAAATCCAGTTTCCCACTCCATTTCACCTAAAATGCACAATCTGGCACTAAATGGCTTACATATAAGAGGTTGTTATATAAGAACACCTCTTGAAGATGGCTCAAAACTAATAGAAAAGTTTAAATCTTTGCAACTTGATGGTGCAAATGTAACTGTCCCACATAAAGAGTTTGCATACAATCTTTGTGATGAACTTGATGAATTTGCAAAACAGATAGGAGCTGTAAATACTCTTGTAAAAAAAGAAAATAAAATTATAGGCTATAACACAGATGCACCTGGATTTTATAAAGCAATAGAGTCTTTTACTGATGTCAACTCTGCTCTCATATTAGGAGCTGGAGGAACGGCAAAAGCGATAGCAACAATCCTTAAAAAAAACTCTTTACATGTGGAGATTTTAAACCGCTCAAAAAATAGATTAGATTGGTTCTACAAAAATAATTTTAAAACATATTTTTGGGAAGAGTTTAAAATAAAACCTTTTGATTTAATCATAAATACAACATCAGCTGGTTTAAGTGATAACTCACTTCCAATAGATGAAAAGATTTTAAATGAACTTATGAAAAATGCAAAATATGCATTTGAAGTTATATAT
>CAZIAJ010000149.1:0-5228 GCA_964537565.1 uncultured Sulfurospirillum sp. | reverse complement strand
GTATTATTTTATTTCAAAAGATAAATATATGGTTGGTACAATAGTAAAAAAAGATAAGTTATTTAGAAGAATAAATAGTGTATTTCTTGTTATAGTTTTTTTTATTTTAATTATATCACTTTTATCTATATTTCAATCCTTAAAAGCTTCTTCTATGATAACAAATTCGATAGAAAAGCTAACTAAAGTGCTAGGAAAAAACCAAGATGGTAAATACTTGAAGATAGATTTAAAAGGTGATGAAGAAGTAGAATATTTTACAGCACAATATAATGATATGATTGATAGAATTACAGAGTTTACAAATGAGCTAGAAGAGAAGGTAAAAGCTAGAACAAAGGATATAGAGCTACAAAAAGAAGAGTTAAAAATACTCTCTCAAACCGATACACTAACAGGACTATACAATAGAAATAAACTCAATGATTTAGTAATTCAGAGACAAAAGTATAATGTTATGTATTCAGTAATCATATCTGATATTGATAATTTTAAAGTAATCAATGATAAATACGGACATGATGTTGGGGACGAGATTTTAAAGGAGTTTGCCTTTATATTGAAAAAGATTACAAGAAAAAGTGATTTTTTAGGCAGGTGGGGTGGTGAAGAGTTTATTATTATTTGCTCAAATATAGGAAAAGAGCAAGCTGCTCAAATTGCCCAAAAAATAAGAGAAGAAATACAGAATAATATTTTTCATAGAAAGTTAAAATTAACAGCAAGTTTTGGAGTTGCACAATGTGATAATGATATATCTTATGAAGAACTTTTTAAACTCGCTGATAATGCTCTTTATAAGGCAAAGAATAGTGGAAAAAATATAGTAGTTATAGCATAATTAATAAACATAAGTTTTATCCATTTCAAATAAGATATAATTATAAAAAACTAGGATATTTATGAGTTTACATGTAGAGATAGATATATATGATATAAAACAGGCTATAGATGTTTAAAAGTATCCCCTGTGGAGAAACATTGCCACAAGACAATATACATGCGGTTTCAGTATCTATCCCAACATTTAAAGATGTTATAGCTTATGAAGAGGGAAAAAATACCCTGATTAAAAGAGGTTATCCTAGATTTGTTTTACATCCATACTTAAAAGAAATAACCTATTTTTTAAAAGAAAAATACTTTATAAAAGATACTCAAGAAATTGTAATAGTAAGTTCAGAAAAATTTGCAAAGGTTATTAGCAAAAAATATAATATACAATCAAATATAAACTTCAAAGAAGATTTTGGTATAGTTTTAGTAGATAAAGACTCATCTAATCTAAAAAAAGTACTTAGTTTCATACAGCATGTTGGGTGTAATTTATCTTCTAGATATGCTGAGAATTTTCTTTTTAAAAACTCTCTAATAAAATCTTTGCAAGAAGAAAAACTTGAAGATAGAGATAATGCTCTTAAAACTATAGTATCTACTCTTGCTAGTGCTTATAATCAACCAAAAGAAAATATATGCTTGAGTACTTCAGGAATGAATTCTATATATGCTGTACTGCAAGGGTTGCAGGAGATAAGAAGAGAAAGAGATACTATTGTTCAGCTTGGTTGGTTATATATTGATTGTATAAATGTTATAAAAAATCATAGTAAAAATTCAAAAGTTTTTTATGATATATCAAATTTAAAAGCTCTTGAAGAGTATTTACAGATACAAGGAAATAGGGTCTCTGCTATAATTACAGAAGTACCTACAAACCCTCTACTTCAAAGCGTAGATTTACAAGGACTAAGACAACTTTGTGATAAGTATGATATATCTCTAGTGATTGATGCCACTTTTGCAACTCCTTATAATATTGATTTAAAAGAGTATGCCGATGTGATTATAGAAAGTCTTACAAAGTTTGCTTGTGGAAATGCAGATGTACTTATGGGCTGTTTTATACTTAGTAAAAATTCAAAATACTCTATTGAAGAATTTACAAAATATATAGATAAACCTTATATAAAAGATATACAACGTTTGGCAGTTGAAATACAAAACTATGAAAGTAGAGTAAAAAAAATCAATAAAAATAAAAAAGAATTAGTGAAATATTTACTTCAAAAAGATTTTATAAAAAAAATATATACTTCTGATTTAAGTGGAGTTATTTCAGTGACTTTCAATCTACCTTTTGATGAAGTTTATGATAATTTAAATTTTTGTAAAGGGCCAAGTTTAGGTACAGAATTTACCCTTTTGATGCCTTATATATACTTGGCACACTATGATTTAATTAAGTCTAAAGAAGGAAAAAAGCTTTTAGAAAAAAACAATATACCTATAAATTTAATTCGTATTTCAGTAGGAATTGAAGATATAGAAGATATAAAAAAAGAGTTTGATAAGTTAGATTTGAGGTGAATATTCTTTTAGTGTTTTTTCATACTCTTTATAGTTTGGCATAAACTTCTTTACATGTGACCAAAAATCTTTTTTATGGTGTTTATATTTTATATGAGATATCTCATGGACTATGATATATTCTATACACTCTAAAGGAAGTTGTGCTAATGAAGAAGTAAAGCTTAGTTCATTTTTTGAACTACAACTTCCCCATCTTTTTTTTGTTTTTCTAAATGATACTTTTGTGGGATATAAGTTCATTTTTATAGCCCATTTGTCTATAAGCATTGGAACTATTTTTTGTGTTTTTTGTTTGTAAAAGGTTGAGAGATTATCCTTTACATGTAGAGACTCTTTTTTACCTAAAAGTAGTACTTTTTTCTCTTTATCATAGATATCAAATATTAACTTTTTTTTGTTTACATGTAGAAGTTTTTTTACTATCCAATCTAGTTTTTTTTCTACTATGGAATGGATATATTTTTTTGAGTAATTTGGGTTTTTTATGATGACCCCATAAATAGGGTCAATCATAATGTATAGATTTTTTAATTTTCTGTTTGTGATTATGGTGTATGGTATTTTTTGATCACCATAGAAAATGAAGTGTTCTATTTAAACCAGCCTTTTATTTTATCTACTACTCCATCAAAGCTACTTTCGTGAGGACTACTCTCTATGCCAAAATCTTCTTGTAGTTTAGTTAGCATTTCTCTTTGTTCTGTAGTTAATTTTTTAGGATATTGTATTTTTATTTGAGCTATCATATTTCCTAGTTCACCAGTATGTACATTTTTAACACCTTCATTTCTAAAGACGAATTGTTGCTTATCTTTTGCACCCATTGGAATTTCTAGTTTAGTTTCACCTCTAAGAGTTGGTATAGTTATGTCTTCTCCAAGAGCAATTTGAGTGAAGAAAAGTGGAACTTCGATGTAAATATCATCATTGTGTCTTTGAAAATGCTCATCTTCCCCTACATTGGTTTGGATATAAAGATCACCTTGTTCTCCATGCTCATCTATATTACCACGTCTTGTTACTCGGATACGATTGCCATTATCGATTCCTTCTGGAATATCTATTTTAACTGTGTCACTCTCTTCACTATAACCTTTTGCATTACATGTTTTACAAGGATTTTCTATAGTAGAGCCTCTACCTTGACAGTGGGGACAAGTTTGAGAGTAAGTCATAAAACCTTGTCTATAAAAAACTTGACCTTTCCCTCCGCACTCGCTACATGTAGATTTTTTACCATCACTACTTCCTGTACCACTACAGTCATCACAAGGTTTTTTATAGCTGTATTTTACCTCTTTACTACATCCAAAAATAGCTTCATTAAAGGCTAAATCAACTTCTACTTCAGTATCAAGTGGATACTTTCTTTGGCGTCTTTGACCACGTCCTGCGCCACCAAAACCTCCACCAAATACAGACTCAAATATACTTCCAAGGTCACCCATGATATCTTCGTAGTTCATATCACTAAAGTGGGAGAATCCTTGAGAGTCAAGTCCTGCTTTTCCATATCTATCATAAGTGGACCTTTTTTCAGGGTCACTTAGTACTTGGTAAGCTTCGTTGACTAGTTTAAACTTTTCTTCTGCTTCTTTGTTTCCCTCATTTCTATCTGGGTGAAACTTTAGAGCTTGTTTTCTATAGGCTTTTTTTATTGCACCACTATCCGCATCTTTTGTTATTTCTAATATTTCGTAGTATTCTAAATCCAATTTATTTCTCTTTTTATGTAGTATTTTTAAGTCTGTTATTTTATCTAAATATTACTTTTTTTTCAATCTAATAAATAATATGTCATTTATTATGGTCTGGCACATATTATGTTATAATGGCATTAAAATAGAACAAGGTAATTTTGATGATAAATGTACTAATGATAGAAGATGATACAGAGTTTGCAGAGATATTAAGCGAATACTTAGCACAATACAATATAAAAATAACAAATTATGAAGATCCATATCTTGGGCTTAGTGCTGGAATTAAAAACTATGATTTGCTTATACTTGATTTAACATTACCCGGTATGGATGGACTTGAAGTATGTAAAGAGATAGTAGAAAAATATGATATACCAGTCATAATTTCAAGTGCAAGAAGTGATGTAAGTGATAAGGTTATAGGCTTACAAATAGGAGCCGATGATTATCTTCCAAAACCATATGATCCAAAAGAGATGTATGCACGAATTCAAAGTTTGATTAGAAGATATAAAAAAGCAATAGCACCAGAAGAGGGAAAAGTTGATAGTGATTTTAGATTAGATGAAAAAAGACACCAGATATTTTTAAAAGATGAGCCTATAAATTTAACTCCTGCTGAGTTTGAAATCTTAGAGTATATGCTAAAACAACATGGTTTTTCAATATCACGTGAACAGTTAGTATATAACTGTAAATCTTTAAAAGATAAAGGCTCAAAAAGTTTAGATGTTATCATAGGGCGTCTTCGTGCAAAGATTGGTGATAGTTCAAAAGATCCAAAATATATTCAATCAGTAAGAGGAATAGGTTACAAGTTAATAGGATGACAAAAAATTCTCTTAGTAACAAGATAACACTTGTTTTTATTTTTTCAATGCTTCTTTTAGTTATGCTTTTTGTAGTGATTTTTAGATATCAGGGTGAAAAAGATTTAGAGGCTATGAAAGAGAGACAACTTCAGTCCATAAATTACATATTTATTCTTTATAGAAATAACTTATCTCCTCATGGAATCAATGAATATTTTAGTAATTTTGGTTTAAAAAAGGTAAAAAATAGAAATTTAAAAGATTCGGTACTTAAAAAAGGTGTTATAGTTTTTCAAAAGCATTCTGAACTAGGTAAATTTTCTTCTATAAGATACAATGATAG
>CAZIAJ010000148.1:0-5231 GCA_964537565.1 uncultured Sulfurospirillum sp. | reverse complement strand
GAATATAATTATAAAAAGTAACACTTAGGAGGATATTATGTTTGCTGAAAACTTGAGAAAATATAGAGAGAGACTAAATCTTAGCCGTGAAGCTTTAGCACATAGACTTAATGCTATACATGGAATAAAGTGTACTAAAGATAATGTAGCAAGTTGGGAAAATAATACTAATCCAAAGATTGAGGTAATTATGGCACTTGCTGATGTGCTTGGTATTCCAGAGCAGTTTTTATTTAATGATAGTCAAAGAGCTGTAAATGAGATAATAAAAGAAACCATGCCGACAGTAAAGCCAATGATAGAAAGTACTTTATCTATTGAATTAACAAACGGTTATATAGGTGCAGGTTCAGCTGGTCATTTAGTCGGGCTTCATAAGTCACATGATTTTTTTTATATAGATAGTATTGCGATTGATAAAAAGTATCAAAATAAAGATTTAAAAGCTCTCATAGTAGTAGGTGATAGCATGGAGCCTTATATATATGCAGGGGATATGGTTATTTACTATGAATTAAATAGTAATGATAGTTTTAGCGATGGTAAATATGTAATAACAACCTCTGCTGGTACTATGGTAAAAAATCTAAAATTTAAAATAAATGGAGATATTATAATCTCTTCTTGCAATAAAACATACAAAGAAGAGATTGTGAACTTTGAAGAGAGTCAAGAGTATTTAGATATTCATGGAATGGTTGTTGGCAGAATTTTAAAAAGTTAGTTATAAGGGCATATTTGTGGCTCGTCATAATAAGTAAAGCTTTCAGATAATAATCTTTTTTCTCTTGAACCATTGCATCCAAATAATTCCCAAGCTTTAGAACACATTTTTTCTTTATTTATACTCTCCTCTTTTAGAGCCTTTTTAACACCATTGAAAAATGTCTCTTTATAAACACCTTCTCTTATGTTTTCTACCCCTACTTTTAAAGATACTTTATTAGTTGTATCGAAACGATACATTAAATTATCACATATCATCCCAGCTTGAAGTGCATACCCTGTATTGAATACAAGTGTTTTATTTTTTGGTGTAATTTTGACTTCTTGAGTTTTCTTTTTAGTAGCTTTTACAGGCTCTTTTATAGCCTCTTTTTTCTCTGTTTTTATTTCTGTTTTAGTGCTGTTTGTGTCGTTTGTATTTTCACTATCTGTTGTGATTATGCCGTAAGTTATAGCTCCGATTATTGCCCACATAAAAAGAGTGTAACCGTTTATCTTTTTACTCATAAAATGCCTTTTTTTCAAAATTCTTACATTATATCAAAAACCACATTGGAATATAACAATCACTTGTGCTTTAATTGTAACAATTAAAAAAACAGTAGGGTTTAGACTTGGAAGAAACAGTAGGTGAAATAACAAAAAGTGCAACACATGGGATTATAGAGCAAGGTGTTACAGGGTCAATGATGGTCTTGTTTTTCATTATCGCTTCGGTGCTTCTTTGGGTGATTTTAAAAGATAAAGATTATCAAAAGACTATGGCAAAAGCTCTTGAGGATATGGTCGAAAATCAAAAGAGTTTTAACGAGCAGTATAAAAACTCTCAAGACCACCACAGAGAGGTTGTAGGACTTATCACAGAAGTCACAAAAACAGAGAGAGCAAACACTAAGGAGTGTTATAACAAAGTAGTAGAGAGCCAACTTGGGCTTGATAGAAAACTTGATGAGATTATAAGGCTGGTACAAAAATGAACCCACTCTCTCTAATCACAAATCCAACTAAAACAGTATCTATCTTTCTACTCGTTGTAGTAGTAACTCTTGGTGCGATGTATGGCTTGGAGCGATTAGAGGTTGGTAGATTAGAGAGTAAGCTTACAGTTAAAGATGTAGAACTTGAGAGAGCAGAGCTAAAGATTGAAAAAATAAGCGATGCTCAAAAGAGTTGCGAAAAGTCAATGCAACGGCTTATAGATGCAAACAAAAAAAAGCATACTGTAATAAAAGAGTATGAAAAAAAATACCATATAGGAGAGGATAGTGAAATACAAAATCTTGATGATTTTATTGACTTTGCTAATCGTTTTAACAGGTTGCACTAAACCTACTCCTGCTCCTAAAAAAGTGGTAGTGAGTTATCAGACTGTAAAAACTGACATACCAGCAGAGTTACTTAGATGTGCAAAAGCTCCAAATGCGGATATTTTAAGAGGTGTAACTTTTTTAAAAGGTGCAGATAAAGCTAAAAGATACACTAAAAGACTGGTGCTTACAAATTATAAAAATTGTCAAAAAATAAAAGCTATTAAAAAGCTCGTTGTAGAGGAAAAAAAATGAGCCTTTTATATCACAGCAAAGGTGTAGTTAGTGAAGTTAGATACAGACCTTTAGGTTCAGGCAAAATCTGTGAAGTAAAAATTGAAACAGATGGTCGTGTTAGCGGTTGGCTTCCAATCAGAGCAACATCCTCTGCAAGTTATAGCTCAAGTGATGATGTAAGTGTAGGAGATCAAGTTGTAGCACACTATTTTGATGAGGGAATGAATGATGGTTATATTAATTGCTTTTTACCAAGTGAAAAAACTCCTCAACCAACAAAAGCAAAAAAAGGGATTATGGTTAGAAATATCGGTGGTATAGAGCTAACTGTAGATAAAAGAACTCTAAGAGTTACAAACATAGATAAGCTCGTTATAGATGCATCTAACTTCAAACTTGATGAAGCTGGAAACTTGATTATTACAGGAGAGATAACTGATAAGCTCGGAAATCTAACAAAACATAAACATGCTGTAAAAGACCACAGCGAGGCAGTACCAAGATGATAAAAGTTGAGAGATTAAACACTACAATCCCAACCGATGCTGATGGTTATGCAGTTACTCCTGAAGAGAGCTTTTATCATGCTCTTACCACTTCAAAGGGAACTGTGATTGGGTTTCCTGAGTATGGAACTGATTTTAAAAAGAGGAAGCACAGAATGCTGACTACTTCTACTCTAATAGACTATAAAAGAGACTTGAGAGATGCTTGTGAGTTTGACCCTCGTTTGAGCTTTCAGAGTGTAGAGCTTGATGCGAGTGAGCTTAGTGTTGGAGTAGTGAGATTTGATGTGTATATCAGTACAGGTGTAATCTCTGGGAGGTTAGTTGCATGAGTCTAACATATAGAGAGATAGAGAAATCACTTAAAAAGTTAGAAGCTCCAGCAGTAGTTGATAGTAGAAACTTTGATGAGTTTTTAGATGAGATTGTAAACGATGCTAAAAGTGTGCTTGGTGCTGACTGGAAGCCTATTGAGTCTGACCCATATATGAAACACCTTAGAGTGATAGCTTTAAGAAAACTACATGACCAAGCAGACAAAAACGAGATTATAAGAGAGTTACTGATAACTAAAGCAAAAGGCTCTATGCTTGACCACTTGGGGCTTAGTCGTGGAGTAGTTAGAGATGAGGGTGAGTATCCAACAGCTAATTATGAATTTAGTCTAAGTGCTGCACTTGACTATGATGTAACAATCCCTGCTGGAACTTTGCTAAATAGTGATGATGACAGATATATGGCAGAGACTTTTGAAGATGCAGTCATATCAGCTGGAGCTGAAAGTGTTACTACTAAAGTGCAACTCTTAGATTTTGTTTCTAACAGCGATTTACAGATAAGTAACATAGTAACAGAGCTTCCTTTTGTAGCAACTGCAACACAGCTTGAGCCGTTTAAAGATGGAGATGACAAAGAGAGTGATGATAGATACAGACTTAGAATAATGACTGCTCTAGCTCGTAGCTCTACAGCTGGAGCTGAAGATGCATATAGATGGTATGCGATGAGTGCAGATAGCAGGATAAAAGATGTTTATATCAACTCTGTACCAAAGAGCCTGATAGTAGATGTTTATGTTTATGGAGATGTGATGGACGATGCGATGATTGAGAGAGTCAATTCTACTCTTACAGCTCGTCATGTGAGACCTCTTAGTGATTTAGTGAAAGTGCATAAAGCCACATTAAAAAATGTGGCAATAACTGCAACGGTAGAAGTTTTTGACATGCTAAAAGCTGGAGAGATAAAAAAACAGATAGAGGTAAATTTTGAAGATGCTTTTAGTTTGGATATGGATTTTGTAAGAAGTGATTTTGATAGAAAGTGCCATGTTGATGGTGTTTATAGAGTAAATAGTAATTTTACTGACATTATCACAGCTCCTCATGAAGTTGTGAATATAACTGCTTTAAATTTGAACTTTAAAGAGGTTGGCGATGAGTAGATTACTTCCAAGTAACCAGCCATTAAAAGAGCAGAGATTTGCTGAGTTTATAGATGAGAGTTTGATACATGATAATAGTGTGATTACACTTGATCCATTGACTTGTCACTCTTCTCTATTAGAACATATAGCTTTAGGCTTTGGTACAAGTATCGCAGGAATGAATGAGAATGAAGCAAGGCTATATCTTAGCAAGATAGAGAGAATTAAAACACAAAGAGGAACTGCTGGAGCCGTAGAAGATACTTTAGGAGTTACTTTTGAAGATGCAGAGCTTATTGAGTGGTTTGAAGATAGAGAGGCTCTTGAGGTTGGAGAGTTTGGAGTGGAGTTTGTGATAAAAGCAGATGCAAGTCTCGTTTATGATAAACGAAAATTTAAGCTCTTAAAATGGTTAATCAATCAGGCTAAAAATGTAAGAAGCCACTTAAAATACTTTAAAGTAAGACTGCCTCCAATCGTAGCAACTGTTGGAGTAAGTACACTCAAGAGTCCTGTAATTATACACCCTTACATGGATATAAATGAGTTATTACTGAGTGGTTTTGGTGTAGATGGTGGCTGGGTGTATGAGCCTACATTACAAACAAATATCAATGAGGCTCTAAGCCTTAGCGACATCAATACAAAAGGAGGTTACAGATGGCAAGTAGAGGTCTAACAGCACTACCAAATGACCAGCTCATTTCATTTCTTAATAGTGCGATGAGAGATAAGTTTCATCATGTTGGGCTGATAGGTGCAAATGAGATAAATAACTCGGCACTTTTAAGACTGCTTGAGACAACTGCAAATCTAACATATAACGATGTAAAAAACTACATCTTTTCAGAGTTTGAGGCAGAGGTCACATACTTTGATGACAGTGGTGTGTTTACAGCCGTAGTAGATATGACAAATGAAGATGGTTATAACAAACACCTGTACGGTGTGATTTTGATGAGTGATAGTAAGCAAGTAGCGACCGTGGCTAAGACCCCGATTATCTATCTTAACGAGCAGATAGGCGGA
>CAZIAJ010000147.1:4009-5282 GCA_964537565.1 uncultured Sulfurospirillum sp. | reverse complement strand
ACTAAAATAGGTTTTTCTTTTAACTCTTTTAATGTTAACTCTTCTATATCTAACTGTTCTCGAAGATAATTCAGATGATTTACTCTCCAATTTTGTTTATCTTTTTTAGCTCTTTTTTGCCACTCTATAAGTGTCGGACGTGGTATAAAAAATCTATCAACTAGCTTTTTGTATGAAAACCGCATAAAAATCTCCAAAATAAAATAAGAAGTAATTATATCATAATATTATGTATTACCTTTATTTTTATTGTTTTGTTATGATTTTTGTTCTTTTTGTTTCTTTTTCATATTGTCTTTAGCAAGTTTTCTCATATCTTCTGTTGTATCTGATTCATCCATTATTTCAAGACCTAAAAGAGTTTCAATACAATCTTCAAGAGTCACTATACCTTCAGTTTGTCCATAACTATCTGTTACTAAAAACATATGCTCTTTTCTTTTGATAAACATATCTAGGGCATAAGATACTGGTATATTTTCATGTATAGAGAAAAGAGGTCCAATCAAATCTTTAATATCACCATCTTTACTCTCTATAGCTTTTTGAAATACTTCTTTACTAAGAACATCACCAACTATATTATCTATACTACCTGCATAAACTGGAATTCTTGAAAATCTTTTAATTCCTTCAGTTTTTAAAACCTCTTCTATAGTCATGTTTTTTTCTAAAGCAAATACTACACTTCTTGGAGTAAGTATATCACTTACTTTACTTTTATTTAATTTTAAAACATTTTCTATCACATCACTCTCTTTTTCATCTATATGACCACCATCTTCAACTAAAAGTGCGGTTTCAAGTAACTCTTCTCTAGTGATTGCATTATGTGATCCATCTTTTGAAATCTTTTTAGTTACAAATAGTGTTATTTGAATCAAAGGATAACTTAAAAAGATAAATATCTTAATAAGATAAGCTATAGTTGGAGCTAACTCTTTAAAGTAAACTGCACCAATTGTTTTTGGAATTATTTCAGAAAAGAATAAAATAGCTAAAGTAAGTGCTATCGAGACATAAAAAACCCACTGCATACCAAATATACTTGCAGCTTCCGCACCAATAGCAGCAGCACCAAGAGTATTTGCGATAGTATTAAATATCAAAATTGAAGCGATAGAAACATCTAACTCTTTTTTAAGTTTTTTAAGTAAACTTCCTACTTTTTCTTTCTCTTTTTTTATCACATTAATATGTGACATATTTAAAGATAGTATTGTTGACTCAGCTATTGAGCATAAAAAAGATATTCCTACAGTTAAACCAATAT
>CAZIAJ010000147.1:1554-3999 GCA_964537565.1 uncultured Sulfurospirillum sp. | reverse complement strand
GTCCTATTTTGTGTGTATTACGCGGCACTATAAAATACCGCTGTTTCGACGAGGCATCAGACATGATAATTTTTTAAAAACTCCTTGTTTTGTGTAATTAACCCTTTTTTTTGAAGGGATTTTATAACTTTTTGGTCGCAATTCGTATCACCAGGCCACTCTCTAGTATAGCCATCTAATAATGTTTTATTTGTTGCATCTATACCTATATACTCTTTTTCCAAATAGATATCACGCAGAGCATCGATATTGTTTACAACTCTCCAAATAAGCATATATATATTATCTAACTCGTTTGAAATACTATCAACAAAAATCAATAATTTCATATGCTTTTTAAGAGGTTTTAGTGCCTCATAAAGCTCTTTGGTAGGTCTTGACTTATCAACCCCCAAAATAACGATTGGTGTCTTTGTATGAGTTTTATACTGCTTTATAGATTTAACATCTTGAACCAATGTTGTTATTTTAGCATAAAGTTTCTCATCACTCAATATATTTTTTTGAGGAAACTCAACATTGTCACCAGTACAATCAACTCCAAGCTTACCACCATAACAAGCATTTGGACTTGCATGATCTAGTGCATCGCATACACCTTCACTTATAAGTATATTATCAACACTTACACGGTCAAGTATATAATCACTTAATTCATCATAATTTTTAAGTTCAGGTGCATTTTGACCAACAAAAAATGCATGTTTAACAAAACTCATCTGCCCTACTCCCCAAAAAGCATGCATGAATTGTTTTGCATGTCCTGGGTACATTTTTTTCATTTTTGCCAAAATAAGATTATGAAAAACTCCATTTTCTGGCATATTATAGTCTATCAATTCAGGTACAGTAGTTTTTAACAGTGGTAAAAAAATCCTCTCTGTAGCCCAAGCCATATATTTATCTTCCAAAGGAGGCTTACCAACAACAGTAGCTTGATAGATAGGTTTCTTTTTTGTTGTTATACAAGTTACATCCATCACAGGATACTCTTCTTTAAGAGTATAGTAACCAGTGTGGTCACCAAAAGGACCTTCTATCTCCATTTTGTCTGGATCTACAAAGCCTTCTATAACAATATCAACATCTTCTGGTATATATATCTCATTTGTTAGAGATTTTACCAGTCTTGCATTTTCTTCACGAATAAGACCATAAAGCAACAACTCAAACATTCCATTTGGCATAGGAGCCTGTCCACACCAAATATAAAGTGGGTCACCACCTATAGCAACTGTTACTGGCATCTTTTTACCAGCTTCTTTGTACTCATGAAAAAAGTGAGCACCATCTTTATGGATTTGCCAGTGCATACCAAGTCGTTTGTTATCATAAACTTGTAATCTATACATACCAACATTATGCTTTGTTCCATCCAAGCTTTGAGTATAGACATGTCCCATAGTTATAAAAGGACCTCCATCTTCACTCCAAGTTGTCAGTATTGGAAACTCATTCAAATCAATATTTTCTTGTCTTATCTCTTGACAACTACCTTTTGTAGTGAGTCTTTTAGGAAACACATTTTTCAAAGAAAAAAGTTTACCAAGCATACTGATTTTGTCCATAAAACCTGAAGGTGGTTTCATATGAAGGAGACTCTCTATTTCATCTGCTATATCATCAGGATGTTTATCAAATATAAGTTCTGTAGCTTCATATGAGCCAAAAACGTTCATAAGAACTGGCATATCAAACTTTTTATTAAGTCTTTTTGATACTGGGTTAGTAAATAGAAGAGCCTTAGAATCCTCTTTTTTTATCTCAACGTAAGCAATATGTGGAATCTCTAAATCAATGTCTAATTCTTCATCTATTATCCGTAAAAGATTTTTCTCTTTTAGCTCTTTTATTATCTCTTCCATATTGTTCCTTATCTATTTTGCCATTTAAAGTTTTTTAGTGTTATAATCTTCTTTGCTTCTATATCTATCATTATTATCTCTTTAGGAAACAACAACTAACTATTTGTACTTTGAAGTCTATTTTTAAATTGAAATTATAGCATAAAATTATGGATTAGAAGATTTAGAACAAATAACACTAAAATTACTTAACGTTGAGTTAACATAGCTATGTTACGATACAATCATTAATAAGGAATGATATTTGCTTGTTAATAAAATACTTAGAAGGAGTTATTATGGATGTAAGTGCTTATGGCTCAACACAACAGATACAAGCGCAAACACAGATGAGGAAAATGGATGGTTCTGGTGGTGGTCAGGGTCAAAAAGGTGGTATGAAAGATATTATGCAAAGCCTTTCAACTGAAGACCGCACTTCTGTGCAAGACCAGCTCAGTTCAATGAGCCAAGATGAAAGAGTATCAATGGTAAATCAAATGAAAGAAGTAGATGCTACATCTATGAGTTCAGAAGATTATACTCAATCAATTCTTGATATACTAAATCAAGATACGACAAATGAAGACTATACATCAAC
>CAZIAJ010000147.1:0-1544 GCA_964537565.1 uncultured Sulfurospirillum sp. | reverse complement strand
CATCAACAGTATTTGGTTTTTCTACATACGCATAACTTTGATTTCCATATCAGATAGTTTGATATGGAAATTTTATTGATTAAATTAAAAAACCTCAGTCATTGCAATATGTTCCGCTTTTTTTAGTAGCTCTTTTGCACCTTTATCGATAAATCTTTTTGCTATCTCTTCACCTTTTGTTTTATACTCTTCTACACGACAAGTAAGTTTTTCATAGATAACTTCTTCTCCATCAGGTAAACCTACTAAAGCTTGGATATTTACAATATCATTGTCTATCTTTGCATTGATTCCTATTGGTACTTGACAACCACCTTCTAATACACGAACAAACTCACGTTCTATGGTCGTTTCTACTGTTGCATCTTCATCTCTTAGAACTTCTACAATTTTTGCAACTTCACAGTCATCTACTATCTCAATACCAAGCGCAGCTTGACCCATAGCTGGAATCATAAGCTTTTCACTTATAGGGGTAAAGTATTTTATCTCTTCTTGAAGTCCAAGTCTTTTTATGCCAGAACTTGCTAGGATAATAGCATCGTATTGACCCTCTTTTAGCTTTCTAATTCTTGTGTTTACATTTCCACGAAGATTTTTTATAGTCAAATCTGGTCTTATTTTTAGTATCTGCATTCTTCTTCGTAGACTTGTTGTTCCAACTACTGCATTTTGAGGTAACTCTTCAATCGAAGAGTATTTTTCACTCAAAAGTGCATCTCTTGGGTCATGTCTTTTTGTAATAATAGCTAGTTTCAAACCATCAGGAAACTCCATAGGAACATCTTTTAAAGAGTGAACTGCTATATGTGACTCACCTGCAAGCATAGAAGTTTCAAGCTCTTTTGTAAACAAACCTTTTCCTCCTATTTTTGCTAATGGAGTATCAAGGATTTGGTCACCTTTTGAAGTCATAGAGTTTATAACTACTTCTAAATCAGGATGTGCTTCTTGTAAACGAGCTTGTATATGCTCCGCTTGCCACATTGCAAGCTTACTCTCTCTTGTTGCTATGATTAACTTTGTCATTTTACTTCTTTAATAATTTTTTATATATTTTTCTATGGTTGTCTATTTTACCATTTGTAAACAGTCTTGGAGTTCCATTTAATCCTAAGTCATTTACTATCTTCATATCTTCTTCTATACTGTCTAATATATCTTTTTGGTTTATATCTTCTAGTGTAAATTTTGTTCCCATCACTTTATTGAAGGCATTTAGAGCTAATTGGTCATCTTTTTTATCAAAATCAAATGCTTCTTCATATACTTTTATATCAACATCTTTCATACCTAGTTTTTTAGCTGCTAAACTTGCTTTTATAAGAGTCTTTGAATTTGGGTGTATATTTAATGGAAAGTGATAATAGTAAAGCACAAATTGTTCTGGATACTTTTTTACAAACTCTATAATCTCAGGCATAAATCCTATACAAAAAGGACACAATGGATCACTAAAAATAACAAGTTTATTTGTTGCTCCTTTTTTACCAGCAATTATATTTCTATCATTATAAAACTTATCATCAAAATCTGGTACGAAA
>CAZIAJ010000146.1:0-5345 GCA_964537565.1 uncultured Sulfurospirillum sp. | reverse complement strand
ATATTTAGTATAATCCCCTTTTAAATCAATAGGACTATCATGTTAACAAAAATACTTAAAAGAGATGGGACAAGTGAAGATTTTCACACTTATAAAATAGAAGATGCTATAAAAAAAGCTTTTAAAAGTGTAAGAGTTACTTACGATGAAAGCGTATTTAAAAACTTGATGGAAACAGTTAATACCAAAAGAGTTGCAGCTGTTGAAGATATACAAGACTTAATAGAACAAGAATTATACAAAGCTAGATACTTTGATGTTATGCGTTCTTTTATGATTTATCGTCATACTCATAAGATGCAAAGAGAGCATATAAATGGTCTAAATGAAGATACAACTTTCATAAACTCAACTCAAACTATAGAAGAATACATAGGCAAAAGTGACTGGAGAATTAAAGCAAATTCAAATACTGGCTATTCAAATGCTGGACTTGTAAATAATACAGCTGGAAAAGTTATAGCAAACTATTGGCTAGATAAAATCTACTCTAAAGAGGAAGGATTTGCACACAGAAATGGTGACTATCACATACATGATCTTGATTGTTTAACTGCATATTGTGCTGGCTGGAGTTTAAGAGCCTTGCTGAATGAAGGTTTTAATGGAGTCAGAGGAAGAGTAGAGTCTCGCCCTCCACAACACTTTCGTGAAGCTCTTGGACAAATGGCAAACTTTTTAGGTATATTGCAAAGTGAATGGGCTGGAGCACAAGCATTTAGCTCGTTTGATACCTATCTTGCACCATATGTTTTTAAAGATAATTTATCATTTAAAGAGATTAAAAAAGCTGTTAGAAGTTTTGTATATAATCTAAATGTACCAGCACGTTGGGGTCAGAGTCCTTTTACAAATGTCACAATCGACTGGACAGTCCCTAGTGATTTAGCAGATCAAACTCCAACTTCTAATGATATTCACCTTTTTAAAGAGATAGAAGATACTAAACTACTTGAAGAGGCAAAAAGAAGAGGTGTTGAGTCTCTTGAAAATATGACATATAAAAACTTTCAAAAAGAGATGAATCTTATCAATAGAGCTTACTATGAAGTGATGACAGAGGGAGATAAAACTGGACAGCCTTTTACATTTCCAATTCCAACTGTTAATCTTACTGAAGATTTTGACTGGTATGGAGAAAATACTGACCTACTTTTTGAAAATACGGCAAAAATTGGCTCATCTTACTTTCAAAACTTTATCGGAAGTCAATATATGAGAGATGAAAATGGAAATCTAGTAGAAGATCCCAAGGCGTACAAACCTGGTAATGTAAGGAGCATGTGTTGCCGTCTTCAACTTGACCTTCGTGAACTTTTAAAACGTGGTGGTGGTCTCTTTGGAAGTGCAGAAATGACTGGAAGCATTGGTGTAGTTACACTAAACTTAGCCCGATTAGGATATGCATATAAGGGAGATAAAAAGCTAGTTCTTAGACAAGTTGAAAGACTAATGGATTTAGCCAAATCAACACTAGAGAAAAAACGTGTTTTTGTTCAAGAGATGTACGATAGAGGATTATATCCTTATACACAAAGATATCTCCCTGGATTTGCAAATCACTTCTCTACCATTGGTATAAATGGTGTAAATGAGATGATTAGAAACTTTACAGAGGATAAACACAATATAGCAGATGAATTTGGAATGAAATTTGCTGATGAAATCATAGAGTTTATGAGAGAAAAAATGGTTCAGTATCAAGAAGAGACTGGAAACTTATATAACTTAGAAGCCACTCCTGCTGAAGGAACAACTTATCGTTTTGCAAAAGAAGACAAGAAGAGATACCCTGAAATTTTACAAGCAGGATATGGTGATAATATTTACTATACAAACTCTTCTCAACTACCAGCTGATTATACAGCTGATCCATTTGAGGCTCTTGACTTACAAGATGATTTGCAGTGCGCATATACAGGAGGAACTGTTCTTCACCTATATATGAAAGAGCGTATAAGCTCTGCAGAAGCTTGTAGAAAAATGATTAAAAATGTAATAACCAATTACAGAATGCCTTATATAACATTAACACCTGTCTTTTCTGTGTGTGAAAAGCATGGTTATATAAGTGGGGAGCATGAGTTTTGTCCCAAATGTGACGAAGAGTTAATCCAAAATTTCCAAAAGGAGGAAGCATGAGTAGAGAAGCTATATTAAAAAAGCTTGAGTCAAAAAGAACTAAGTGTATAGTTTATACTAGGGTTATGGGCTACCATAGACCTGTTGAGAGTTTCAATGTAGGTAAAACTGGTGAACATAATGAGAGATTAAAGTTTGAAGAAAAACTTTCTTGCTAGAAAAAACGTTTTTGATATAACCAAATTTACGACACTTGATTTTAAAGATCATTTGGCATGTATATTTTGGTTTTCAAAATGTAATATGAGATGCTCTTACTGTTACAATCCTCAAATTGTTCACGGAGAGGGCATCTTAACTAATCATGAGTTACTATCTTTTTTGCGTTCACGTGTTGGAAAGCTTGATGGTGTTGTTTTAAGTGGTGGTGAGTGCACTATAAACTCCGATATATTAGAACTTTGTGAAGAGATAAAAGAGTTAGGATTTGCAATAAAAATAGATACAAATGGATTAAATCCTGATGTATTAAAAGAGTTAATAGAGTTTTCACTAGTAGACTTTATAGCTCTTGATTATAAAGCTCCTGCAGATAAATTTAAAATGATTACAAAAAATGACTCTATTGAAAAGTTTTATAAGACACTAGATATGCTTATTGATAAAGAGTTTGCTTTTGAAGTAAGAACAACAGTACATACTGACTTGCTAAAAGAAGATGATATAAACTCCATTATTATTGATTTAAATAAAAGAAAATACACAGGAACATACTACCTACAAAACTATCTACATGTAGAAGAGACTATGGAAAAGCTTCCAAAATTTTCTACTCCACTAAATAAGACCTTATTAGATAGTACTATTCCCATTGTATTTAGAAACTAACCCTTTGGTATTGTTATTTTCAATACTCCATTTTCAAACTCACTCTTAAAATCACTTTTTGCATCTTGTGGTAAAACTATGCTTCTTACAAATGAGCCTTCATAAATCTCTTTTTTTATGAAGTTTGAAGAGTTACTATCACTTTGTTTAGCAGTCTTTGCCTCTACTTGTAGAACTCCATTATCTATACTTATCTTTATATCTTTTTTACTTGCACCTGGAAGATTTACTTTTACCTCATATCTATCTTTAAGATTTTTTATATTAAGTGATGGTGTTATGCTCATATCTTTAAAAAACTCTTCAAACTCTGGCATTGCAGAAAAATTTGAGTTCATAGTGTTAAAAATCTTATCCATCTCTTTTTGCATCTGTTGAAACTCTTCAAAAGGATTAGCCCCTACAAATCTGTCTACTTTTGGCAAAACTATCATCTCTTTTTTTGCCGCTTGATTAGAGTTATTATTTAGTTTATACATATAGTAACCCTGAAAACCAACTACTAAAATCAATAAAAATACAATAATTGACAAGATTTTTTCATTTTTCATTTTTATATCTCCTTTTTACTAAGCAAAGCTCAGAAAAAATTCCTCTCACTAAAGCTTTGCTTTCGCAAGAATATACTATTTTATACTAGATTTACTAAGCAAAGCTCAGAAAAAATTCCTTTCACTAAAGCTTTGCTTTTACAAAATATATTGTCTAATTTATACTAATCAACTTGGCTTTTTTAGATTCCTCTTTTTCTATAGTTATATAGAGTCGTCCATCTTCAAAGTTTGCCTTTACACTATCTTTATTGATACCTTCAGGTAGAGCAAATACTCTTGAAATTTGTCCAAAATGACTACTTAACATATAGTAATCATCCTCTTTTACCTCTTTTTTCATATGTCTAATTGCACTAACTCTTATATAGTTATCTTCTATTTTTAGCTCTATATCTTTTTTCTTAACACCTGGTAGGTCTACTTCTATTGAGTAGATATCACTACTTTTTTTACCAAAATTTGCAAAAGGGAGATGACTTGCTACATTGGTAAAAAGCTCTTTTGTTTTTTCTATTCCACTCTCAAATGTTTTTTCTATCTTTGAACCAATCTCATTTGTACTTTTTACAATATCCATAACAGACCTCCTAATTATTTAATTTCTATTTTCTTTGGTTGATTTGTTATAACTTCATGCTTTGGAATCTTTACTTCAAGAACACCATCTACACTATTTGCTTCAATTTTGTCTATATTTACATTTTTTGGAAGCGTAAAACTTCTCACAAATTTACCATACTTACTCTCAATCTTATAGTATGACTCCTCCTTTGTCTCTTCTTTTACTTTTCTCTCTCCACTAATAGTAAGAACATTATCTTTCACATCAATAGAAATTTCATCTTTTTTAATACCTGGTAAATCAATCTCTACAAAATAAGCATCTTTTGCCTCTCTTGAGTTTACACTTGGTGAAAAAGCTGATATGCCTGATTCTGTAGTCTGCTCATCAAGTGAATTCATTACAGAATTTATATAATCAAATCCTCTTCTTAAATCTCTAATTTCTCTAAATGGTTCAAATCTTGTTAGTATCATAACATTCTCCTTATCTTTTAATATTCTTTAGTCTTATCGACTAAACTTTAGGAGAATTTTATCACGAGTGTGAAAAAAGTTTTGCTACTTTAGTTGCATTAATCTAAAAAATTGAGCTTTTTTATCAATTTTTGTATGTCTTTAATGATAATTTGCTTTCTTTTAACCTCTATAGCTCCATCATTTTTGAGCTCATTTATATGTCTATCTACCACATGACGAACCGTTCCAATGAGATTTGCTATCTCTGTTCTTGAGAGATTGTGCAGAAGTGATTTAACACCTTTTGGTGTGATATTTCCTAAAATCAACTTTATAAGTCGTTCTGAAGTACTATATAATGACAAGTCTGTAGCTAATTCCTCTACTTTTCTCATCTGACTTGCAAGATAAGGAAAAAATATCTTATTAAATGCAGGATTAGTATCTATCCACTCTCTTACTTTTTCTATGGGCAGACAAAGAGCATCTCCACTTTCTAAAACTTCACTTATAACTTCATGAACTTTACCATCTAAAAGGGTGATAGTATCATACATATCACCAATCCCAAGCAAAAATATAGTCTGCTCTTTTGCATTTTCAAGATTTAGCTGATAAATCTTAACTTTACCACTTAAAAAGATATAAAAATGCTTCATTGAATCTTCTGCATTAAAAAAGTACTCACCCTTTTTAAAATGCACAAGTTTTGCATATCTATTTATCTCATCTTTTAACGTATCATTGAGATTGTTAAATATCTCTATTTCATATTTTTGTTTCATAATATCTATTATATAT
>CAZIAJ010000145.1:0-5372 GCA_964537565.1 uncultured Sulfurospirillum sp. | reverse complement strand
ATATAATAGAAAGTGATGATGATGAAGCTACTGAAAAAAGAGTACCACAACAACTTACAATTTTATCTACATCAAGAGAGTTAAAAAAAGATATTTCATAAAATATTTCTATTACTAAGAGAAAAAAAGCAATTATAAACAGGGAAAATTTTAGTTTTGTAAAGCGTAGTTTTTCATCTTGCATATCTTTTACATGTAGAGCTATCCAAAAACCAAATATAAAAAGATTGAGTATCTTAAATACAAAAAGTTCTAAGCCAAAACTAACAGAGTTTACAACCCCAGCAGCACACATTGCTCCTGTGATAACACCAGAGATTTTATCGCTTGTAAAAACAAAAAAGATAAAAAGTGGTAGCTTTAGAAAAAAGATATATTTTATAATAGTTGCAACCAAAACAGTCTTTTTTTCAAGAGAATATTGTCTCTCATCAGTTGAGTTTATATTCCAAAATCTAACAATTTTTATACTGATTATAAACGCATAAAAGGCAAATACTAAAAAAATAATATCAAGTATATAGATTGCAATTATTTCAGGTGTTAAGAACATTTGCCATCTTTCATATCTACTACTTTATCGCAAAAATCTAGATCAAAAAACAGAGGGTCATGTGTTGCTACTATAATAGTTCTATCTTTGTTTTTTAGTTTTTTTATGATTTCTATAAACTCTAAAGAGAGTTTTGAGTCTAAGTTTGCTGTTGGTTCATCAGCTATGATGATACTTGGATTGTTTATAAGTGATCGACATATTGCAACTCTTTGTTGTTCTCCTCCAGAGAGATTTTTTACAAGTTCAGTTTTTTTATTTTTTAAAGAGAACATTGATAAAAGCTCATCCACTTTTTTATTTAATTCATCATGATTTGGATTAGACGGTATAAGTGGAGTTATGATATTTTCAAATACATTTAGAGTTGTAATAAGGTTGTATTTTTGAAATATAAATCCAATATTTTTACGTCTAAAGAGTGAAACAAAATTGTCTGGCATTTTTGATATTTGTCTATTTTCTACGATCACTTCACCATTTGTAGGTTTAGTAAGACCAGCAATAAGTGCTAAAAGAGTACTCTTACCACTTCCACTTGCCCCTTTTAGTACTATAAACTCTCCTTTGTTGAAAGTTATATTTATACCATTTAAAGCAATCATGTTTTTGTATGTTTTTGTTAAGTTTTTGCACTCTATCATCTCATTACCTCATCAGCATTTGTACTAGCTATTCTCCAAGATGGGATAATAATAGCTGCTATATAGAGTGGAATTGTAAGGAAAAAGAGTAAAAATAGAGTTTGAAAGTCAACTATAAAAGGCAATTCAAAATTAGGTTTTAATCTAGAATAACCTATAAAAATATCTCTTAGTATAGGAGCTTGAAGAGAGTATACAAAAAATATAGATAAGATTATACCTACTAAGAAAGAGATAAAAGAGACAGCAAATGCTTCATAAAATTTTGCTTTTAAAACATCATCTATCTTCCAACCCAAGGCTTTTAGTATGCCTATCTCTCTTTTTTCTTCACTACTAAGTCCACTTGCTTTATCATATACAATCATAAAAAAAGTAAAAGCACTTACGATAAAAAGAGCTAAAAACATACCACTTTTATAGTCAAATATATTTTGATAACTTACTTTCAAATCACTATTGGTTATTACTCTGCTATCAGGGTATAGATTTTTGATTTTTTTAGAGATTGTTGGAATTTCTGTTGGATTTGGGATTTCTAAAACTATGTCGGTTACTTCATCTTTACTCATACCAAAAATCTCTAAAACCAACTCTTTAGGCATCAAGATTATATCATTTGATTCTAGTGAAGTTGCACTCTTAAATGTTGAAGCAATTTTTACTTTTTTAAGCTCCCCATCTGGTAAGATGAAGTTAAAATAATTTTTGTAGTAGTTTTCACTAAGGGCTTTTTTAACACCAACTCCTACAATCATAGAGTCTTTTAAGTCATCAAAATCTTTTTCATTTACTACGTCTTTAAAACTTTTTTTATACTGTTTATCAAAACTATCAATTCCTACAACAGAGAAGTTTACTCCAGCTCTTTCAAAGTAGTAATAACCCCAAACTCTAGGAATTGCACTCTGGACACCTTCGAGTTTCAAAAGCTCATCTACTCTTTTTATGTCTATATTTGTATGTCGCCCAGCTTGAAGTTTTTGGACTGTTATTTGAGGAAGAGATTTCAAAGTTATAAAAAGCTCCTCTTTTATGGAGTTTGATATAAATAAAATAGATGCTAGTAAAAATATAAGAGCTGTAAATATAAAAACAGTAAAAAAACTCTTTGCCCCACGCCTAACAAGTGAGCTAATAGCAAAGCCTATAAGATAGTGATTAATTTTCAAGTTCTATCCTTGATGGATTTTTAGTATAGTAATTGTACGTAAAGGTTGATGGAAAGTACTCTAAAAGTTCAGGACCATTGCTAAAAAGTGAAAAAGTATCACTATAGCTTCTATGACGTACAAAATTGGCACTATTCGATAGAGCTAAATCTGGCAGACCTACTAAACTTACAAAACTATTTTTTGTTTTTACATGTAGAGTTGAAATGCTGTACATGTAGATAAGTTCTATAGATAAAACACAAGACAATATAACCAAAGATGATAAAAAATAGTAGCTTAGTTTATTCATGCGCAATTATACAAATTTATTTCTTTAATATCTCTAATTTTTGAGGACGAACTGTTATATCTGTTACTACAAATGGTGATTTGATTATATGCAAAAGAGTTTTAGCGATATCTTCAGGCTGTATATGAGTATTTTCCTTGCTAGATGGCTCAAAATTAAGTTCATCAAAAAATGCTGTTTTTGTCATATCTGGGTTTATATTTGTTACTCTAACTCCAGATTTGCGAAGCTCTTCAAAAAGGCTTAGTGAAAAATCTCGAAGACCACTTTTTGTTGCAGTGTATAGTGCGGAAAATTTAGAGTGTTTAGTAGCTTCAATAGAGGATATATTTACAATATGACCTTTTGTTTTTTTAAGACTTCTTAAACAAAGATTAGTAAGCAAGATAGGTGCTTTGAGGTTTACATCGATTAATTCACTGATTTTTTCAAAACTTATCTCTTCATGTGGAGCAAAAACTCCAACACCAGCACAGTTTACAAGTAGGTCTATATCGGTAGTTTTCAAGAGCTCTTTTATCTTTACATGTAGAGTTTTTGCATCTTTTAAATCACATATTATTTCGCCATTTTTCCTGCTAACACCATAAACTTTGTAACTATTTTTTTCAAGCTCAGCTTTGATTGCTTTACCAATGCCACTACTTGATCCTGTTATGAGTGCTGTTTTCATTGAGGGCTGTCCTTACCAATCAGTTTATCCATTATTATGCCTTGTAAAACGGAGAATATAATGATGTATATGTTGATTATAATTGTAAATCCAATTCCAAAAACACCTATCATAAGTGGTAACAAAGGCAGTTTAACAGCTCTTGCATATATAAATGTTACGATAAGACCATCTCTTAACCCATGTGATTTCATATCACTTAGCATACCATACCATGCATACATAGGACCATGACTTAAAACACCTCCCAATATGGCATATAGAGTACCTTTTTTCCCACTATCCTTACCAAAATGTTTCACAATCTGTTTGGGTTTGAGCAGGTAATTTATAGCAGTAGTTAGCAAAACTATAAAGGTAAATATTGGCACAAGACTCCATAAGAGTTTTATAGATGAATTGAAGCTTATAATGAAGTTTGTTGTATCAAATATAGCTATTACAATATAGAGTATAACTACTACCAATAAAAATTTTAAACCTTTAAATTCAAATTTTTTCATATAAACAACCTTAAAGTTATAACTGTTAAAAAAGATATAATCATAGTAGTTATAAATGTCATAATATTTCTATACACTGTAAATTTTGTACCTAGTACATTAGCTTCCGCAAAAAGGTGAACAAAACTCAGCGTTACCCAAGCCAAGATAAAAGCGCTCAATGCATAAAGCGATACACCTTGCTCTTGTAAGCCTTGTGCTACAACAAAACTTATAGCTCCATTGCCAGAAGAGATTGCGCCTATGAAAGTACCGATTAGTATATCTAGTTCATCACTATAGCCAAATAGATTTGAAAGCATTGAGCTTGTTACATATGTTTGAAACAGACCTACTAAACCTATTGTTGCAACTATCATTGGTAGTATGGATATAAAACCTTTAAGGGCATTTAAAAATGCCTTCTTTATTGTTATCTGTTTTTCTTTATTTGTCATCTTTTTTCACTTTTTTTAAATATGAGTTAATCATATCTTTTTCCATCTCATCATTGTGAGCGTATTCGTATCCGAAAACTTTTTTCCATAGTGACTCGTCTTCCATGCACATATAGAAGTAGACTTTGCTATGCCAAGGAGAGAAAGCTTCATAAACTCCTTTGAACATCTCCTCTTTTATATCTAAAGGATAAGACTGTTTCCCACTTGCATTTTCCATAGGCATTTGCAAAATTTTACTTTTAAAATCACGACTTCTTAGTTTTTTGATAACAGGTTTTATAAATGTAAGAGTTCCTAGACTTACAAGTACAACTTCTTCAGGTTCAAATTTATTAGTTAGTATTTTTACTGTTTGCTTATACTCTTTTAAATAGTTTTCATAAACTACAATAGGATGGAAGTGAAAACCCACTAAAATACCTTTATCCGCTAGTTTTCTAGCACTGTTGATTCTTTGTTCTAGTGAAGAGCTTAAATTTTCTTCATTTTTGATGATAGTAGGAGTATTTATGCTCCAAGTACAAAGTATATTTTTAGGAACTTCATTTTCTAGTAGATAAGAGATATTATCAGACTTGGTTTTTAGTTCTAAAATTACATTTGGGTTGAGTTTTGCAAATTCAAATAGAGCCTCTAATATACCATTTTTATTTCCCCACATCAAAGAATCAGAACTCTGTCCTGTTCCTATATGGTATGTTTTATTTGGATCTAATTTAAGATTTTTTAGTTTACTTGCAAAATTTTTATCAAAACCAATTTTATTTTCATTATAAAAAGATTGTATAGAACAGTATGAGCAGTCAAAACCACAACTCTCAACAGCATCAAGAGTTAAAAGGTTACAACATCTTGTTTTAGGACTTGCTACAGGACAAGACCCAAGTGAGAGAGTATCTTTTTCATACTCAAAAAAGTTAAATTTGTCTCGTTTATTACTTGTAACATCAAAATTTTTATAACTTTTTGGTTTTTGTTTTAGCATTTCATATATATTTTTTATATAAGAAAGAGTTTTTTTCTTATCACCTTTATCTTCCCATATCTCATTTAGAGGTTTTTCTTCCCACATATTTAAATCAGTTTGTATATCTA
>CAZIAJ010000144.1:0-5377 GCA_964537565.1 uncultured Sulfurospirillum sp. | reverse complement strand
ATATAATAGCAGTAGATATATTATCTTCTTTTATAATTTTCAATACAAACCTTTTTTTAAAAATTATTATACTATCATTTGTATTATGAATAAAAATATGCTTGAAAAATTATCAAATTATAGAGTACTTTATGCAGAAGATGATGCTGGAGTAAGAAAAAATGTTGCTGAAATGTTAAAACTTTTGTTTAAAGATGTATATGTGGCAGCTGATGGGAAAGAGGCTTATAAGCTTTTTGAAGAGTACCTTCCAGACATAGTTATTACCGATATACAAATGCCTTATCTTAACGGTATAGATTTAGCAAAAAAGATAAGAAAGAGAGATGAAAAAACACAAATATTAATAATATCAGCACATACTGAAATAGATTATATGTTAGAAGCAGTTGAGCTTTCACTTATTCGTTATATTGTAAAACCAATAACAGAAACAAAACTTTTTGAAGCATTAGAGAGATTTTTAGAGATTCAAAAGAGTTCAGGTGTCATAGACTTAGCTAAAGAATGGGTATATGATAGCGCTAATAAAATCATAAAAAACAACTCTATTGAGTACGAATTGACTAAGAAAGAGTCTAGCCTTTTAGAGTTACTACTTTCTAAAAAATCTGTTCTTACATATGAAGAGATAGAGATGGAGTTATGGCCAGATGAGTATATGAGTTTAAATGCTTTAAGATTACTTATGAAGAACTTTCGTAAGAAGCTACCAAAGGACTATTTAAAAAACATACAGGGAGTTGGTTACAAATTGTAACTTAGAATAGATTTTTTTTGTAACTTTTATCTACATGTAGTGATTTGACATAATTCGTACATATCTTTTTTTTATACTCAACTTGAAATAAAAATCTACAAGGAGATGAGTATGAAAAAAATTATTCAGATTGTTGCAGCGACAGCTGTATTGGCATCAGCAGGAATGGCGGCTGATTATGTTTTAAAGTTTAGTCACGTTGTTAGCCCTAATACACCAAAGGGTAAAGCGGCAGACTTTTTTGAAAAGAGATTAGAAGAGCTAAGTGGTGGTAAAATAGATGTTCAAGTTTATCCATCAAAGCAACTTTATAATGATAAAGCAGTTTTAAAAGCTATCAAACTAAACTCTGTTCAAATGGGTGCGCCAAGTTTTTCAAAGTTTGGAAAGATTGTTCCTCAACTAGCTCTCTTTGATTTACCATTTTTGTTCAAAGATATAGATCAACTTCACCGTGTTCAAGATGGTAATGTTGGTAAAAAACTAAAAGCAATGGTAAACAAAAAAGGTTTTATTGCTCTTGATTTCTGGGATAACAACTTTAAGCAGTTAAGTTCATCAAAAAAAGCACTTATTAAGCCAAGTGATGCAAAAGGTCAGAAGTTTAGAATTATGAGTTCAAAAGTTCTTGAAGCTCAATTCCAAGCAGTTGGAGCAAATCCACAAATGATGCCTTTTTCAGAAGTATATTCTGGATTACAACAAGGTGTTATTGATGGTCAAGAAAATACAATCTCAAACATTTATACTAAAAAGTTTTATGAAGTACAAACTGATTTAACTATCACAAACCATGGTTATTTAGGTTATTTAGTTGTATTATCTAAGAAGTTCTGGAACTCTTTAACACCTGAGCTACAGAAAAATGTTGTTCAAGCAATGCATGAAGCGACTGCAAAAGAGAGAATTTATGCTAGTGAGCTTAATGATTCACAATTTAAATTAATCAAAGAGTATGCTGATAAGACAGGAAAGTTAAAAATCCACACATTAACTCCAGCACAAATCCAAGCGTGGAGAGAAGCAGTTAAGCCAATTTATTCAAAATTCTATGACAAAAAGAAGATTGGTAAAGACTTAATTGAAGCTGCAATCAATACAAAATAAATCGTAAACATTTACATGTAGAGTACACTTGTGCTCTACATTGTTGTTAAAAAGGGGGAGAGATGATTAAGTTTTTTAATCTTCTAAGTGATACTATTGGTGTCATAAATAGATTTATAGCAATGTTTGGTATAACCGCAGGTGTTACTTTAGCATTTGCAAATGTTATTGCTAGATATATTTTTGATTATTCAATGACATGGGCAGCAGAACTTACTGTATATCTATTTTTATGGGGTATGTTTTTTGGAGCGGCTTACTGCTTTAGAATAGATGGACACATATCAATAGGATTACTTGTTGAAAATGTATCAAAGCGTTTTGCAAAAGTATTGATGCTGATTACTAGATTGGTTACTTTTGCATATCTTTCAGTAGTGGCATATTATGGGTATCAATATTTACTATTTGTTATAGAGTTGGATGAAATGTCAATTGATCTTGAAATTCCAATGTGGATACCTTATCTTGTTATTCCGGTATCTTTTGCATTTGGTGCATATAGAGTAGGTGAGCATATTGTTAAGCTTATTAATACGCCAGCAGAAGAGATAGTTATAAAAACAGAAACAGAAGAGCTTATGGAAGAAGCTCATATAGAGCAAGTGGTAGAAGAAGTTAATAGAAAAACAGGAGGTATGTTATGAGTGTGATAATTCTGTTTTCACTATTTTTTGGCTTGTTGGTTATGGGTGCACCGATTGCGATTGCACTTGGAGCATCAACTTTTATTGCTTTAGTTGGTTTTACACCAATCTCTGCAATAGAAATATCTTCTATGATATTTGAAAAAGTAGAACACTATTCTCTTATGGCAATTCCTATGTTTATCTTAGCTGGTAATCTTTTAAGTAAGGGTTCGTCTGCAACTAGGATTATAGAGTTTGCAAAGTCAGTTGTTGGACATCTACCTGGTGGTCTTCCAATTTCTGCTATTTTTGCTAGTATTATTTTTGCAGCAGTGTCTGGAAGTTCACCAGCAACAGTTGTTGCAATTGGGTCTATTATGTTTACAGCAATTGTAGAAGATGGTTATCCAAGAAAGTATGCAGTTGGTACGATTGCGACTGCAGGTAGTTTAGGTATTCTTATACCACCATCAATTGTTCTTATTGTATTTGGTGTGACTGCGGAAGTTTCTATAGGTAAACTTTTTATGGCAGGTGTTGTACCAGGAGTTCTTCTTGGTATTATGCTTATGACTGTTACATATATAGGTGCAGTTAGACTTGGTTTTAAAAAGACAGAACCACAACCTTTTAGTGTAAGATTAGCTAAGATGAAAGACGCTACTTGGGGACTGATGACGATTGTTATTGTTATCGGTGGTATTTATGGTGGATTATTTACTCCAACTGAAGCAGCAGCAGTTGCAGCAGTGTGGGCATTTTTTATCTCAGTATTTATTTATAAAGATATAAAATTAAAAGATTTTTTTGATATCGCATTAGCATCTGGTAAAACAACATCTATGATTATGTTTATAATTGCCAACGCGATGCTTTTTGCACATTTTTTGACTTTAGAAAATATACCGCAAATTATAACTCAAACGTTGATTGATAATAACGTAGGTATGATTACATTTCTTATATTTGTTAATATACTTCTTATTATAGCTGGTGCTTTTATGGAGCCTTCAGCTATTATTATGATTATGGTTCCTCTACTTTTGCCAGTAGCAATGGCACTTGGTATAAACCCAATTCATTTTGGTATTATGATTACGGTAAATATGGAATTAGGTATGGTTTCACCTCCTGTTGGACTTAATCTCTTTGTTACAAGTTCCTTAACAGGAATGTCTATGAAAGATGTTATGGTTGCAACCCTTCCTTGGACTGCAACTATATTTGTAGGACTTATGTTGGTTACTTATATCCCACAAATCAGTCTTTGGTTACCAAATCTAATCTACGGACAATAAACTTATATTTTACATGTAGAGAATCTTCTCTACATGTAAAGCTAGTTTATAATATCTACGACGATAATTGATAAATATTATTTATTATGATTTTTAATTATTATTAAGTATTAATAAGATATATTGTAATCGAATTTTAAATTATTGATGGTTTTTGTAGGCTAAATTTAGGCAAGGGTTGCATGAGAAAAGTTTTTATTTTATTTTTATATTTACTTACATTATTTCAAACTGTTTTTGCAGAAGATATAGATTCTTTACTCGATGAATTAGCAATAAAAGATGATTTGTCTTTTCATACAAAACAAGAGACTGCAGGGTTTATTAAAATTTTTACTAGAGAAGATTTAGATCGTATGAAGATTCAATCTTTTGGTGAAGTTATAGATCAAATACCATTTTTAAGAAATAAATTAGATAATTATGGATTCAATGATCCATACTATCAGCCATACCAGATAACTAGCCCATCAAGAATTCGTATATATATTAATGATAGAGAAATTTTAACACCACTTTTTGGTACAGGATTGAAACTTTTAGGACAGATGGACATAGGGTATATTGATCATATAGAAGTATATCTTGGAATGCCATCTTATGATATTTCTATAGAGACATCAATAGTAGTTATAAAAGCATATACAAAGATAGGTGAAAGAGAAAATACTTCAACAGTCGGAGCTACGATAGGTCCTCACAATTCTCTTGATACTTATACTTATAAATCAGAAAAACTAGAAGATTACTCATATTTTGCCTATATAGACCATAGAGATTTGAATAGAGATAAAGTATATAATCTGGGAAGTGAATTATCAAGAGATAAGACTACAACCAATATATTTACACAATTAGCCAATGATACATCAAGTTTAGATTTGCAAGTTGTTGATGGTAAAATAGATAATTTTACTGGTAGTAGTTGGACTATGACTCCTGATGAAGCTAATACAGAGTTTACATATCTCTCTGCAGGATATACTTATGAGTCTTTGGATAAAAGTTTCAAAAGCATACTAAATTATTCATATATAGAAGATACAAAAAATGACTCTTCTTCTTCTCCATTAGGATTACGTAGTATTGATGTATTCCCTTATTTAACAACTTATAATCAGCTAGAAGCTGATGTAGAAGAACATTTGTTAGATTTAAAAATAACTAAGAAAGTTAAGTTAAATGATACAACTATTTTATTTGGAATTAGCAATAGATTAAAAAAATTTATTATAAAAGATTATAAACTAGATAATATAGATTACTCTTCAATGTTTAAATATGATAGCGAAGATGTGGTATCATTATTTACAGAGATTAATCATGATATAGATAAACAAAACAAGCTTATATTAGGTATAAATGGACAAAAATATTTTGAAAGTGATAATATAAATTCAGAAACAATATATGGTGTAAAATTAGGGTATATATATAAAAAAGAGAGATTTACTCAAAAATCTTTTATTTTTTATGCTAAGTTTCATCCATCTCCACTGACACTTTTGATAAACGATAATGAATCATCAGGCCTTAATAGTATAGAGTCAGAAAAAGCATATTCAATATCTACTCAATCATTA
>CAZIAJ010000143.1:0-5382 GCA_964537565.1 uncultured Sulfurospirillum sp. | reverse complement strand
ATCTAAGCTTCTATTTTAAACAATGTGCTATAATCATGTTTTTAAATAAGGGACATTATATGTTATATGAAGATGAAGATGATTTTTTTGTAGGTAGCCCAAGAAGTAAGTTTTTTGATATTATGTTCAATGCAAATAAAAACTTAGTTGAGGATGCTTTAGAAAAGCATGTTGAAAGACATGTTGCTATGGAAATGATTTTAGAGAAATTGATTGAAGAAAAAGGTATAGATTTAGAGGCTGAAATAAGCACGATTAAAGCAGAAAAACAAGATGAGATTCATCATGCAAAGATGGACTTTTTTATATCTACCGTAGGAGATATTTTAACGCAGAATGAGTAAAATATTAATTTCTTTATTTTTACTTTTGAGTATCTCTAGTGGTGCAGAAAAATCAAACTGGACACACACTTATAAATACACTCTTAAAAAAGATAAGATTGCAAATATTAGATTTAGTACTACGGAATCTAAAGCAGAAGACAAAGATAGTATTATCTTTAGATGGACAAGTATTGTGGGTGATAGGGTTACTGTGTTGTTAAATGACAAAGGTTATCCCCACCAATATATATTGTATAAAAAAAGGTCATTAAATAAAGTAAAGTTTTCTCTTTTACCAGATGGAAGTAGTCAAATGCTAGATAAAACTTATCTTTTATTGATTTTGGCTGATATAAATCAAGAGAAACAAGAAGTAAGTTTTGATATATTTATAAAAGACGATAAAAATAGAATTTTGGTAGAATTTTGACAAAGAGGCGGGATTGAATTGTTAGAAAAAGTTGAAGTATTGATGAAAAAACATATTGAATCTATAGAAGATTCAAGAAGTTTGGAACTATATGAAAAAGTTCCAAAAGGTAAAAGGCTTAGAGCAAAACTTATTTTAAAAATTGCTAGTGATAGTGATGAAGCTGTAGAGTTAGCAAGTGTTGTGGAGCTTATACATGCTGCAAGTTTACTTCATGATGATGTTATAGATGAGGCAGATACTAGACGTGGAGTAACTTCTATAAATCATGCTTTTGGTAATATGACAGCTATTATGCTTGGTGATATTCTCTACTCAAAAGGTTTTACTAAACTTACTTATCTACCAAATGAAGTTGCGAGAAGTATAGCAGATGCAGTTACTAAACTTTCTGTTGGTGAGCTTTTAGATGTTGAGCTTGCAGCAGCTTTTAATCCTAGCCAAGATATATATTTTGATATGATTTATAAAAAAACTGCTTCTCTTATTGAAGCTTCAGCTTATAGTGCAGCTTTTATAGCTGGTAAAAATACAGATAAATATTCACTTTATGGTAAAAACTTAGGACTTGCTTTTCAAGTGATTGATGATGTTTTAGATATAACTAGCTCTAGTGATGTTCTTGGAAAACCAGCATTAAATGATTTTAGAGAAGGAAAAACTACTCTTCCATATCTCTATATGTATGAAAAACTAAATGAAAATGATAAAGAAAAATTGATCTCTTATTTTGGAAAAGATTTAAATATAGACCAAAGCAACTGGATAAAATCAAAGTTTGAAGAGACTGGTGCTGTTCAGAAGTCTATAGAGTATGCTAAAAAACTTGGATTTGAAGCTTTAAATGCTATAGAAGATGAAAACTCATCAGAATTAGAGAAGATAATCAAAGATATGATTGTGAGGGATTTTTAATGAACTATTTGATAATAAGTTTTACTCATAAAAATACTGATATAAAAGTAAGAGAAAAGCTTTCATTTTCAAACGAAGATAAGAAAAGAATTTTTTTAGAAAAATTACAAGATTTGAAATCTATAAATGAATCTATAATACTATCCACATGTAATCGTGTAGAGATAATTATGAGTGTCAATGATTGTACTAAATCAATAGAGTATATTATAACAGAGTTAGCGGAATTTTCTGGCATAGAAAAAAGTGATTTAGAAAGCCGAGCAGATATATATGAAGACAATGGAGCAATCCATCATCTCTTTTCTGTTGTAGCTTCACTAGATAGTCTTGTTATTGGAGAGACACAAATAGTAGGGCAACTTAAAGATGCTTTTAAATTTTCAACTGATGAAGGTTTTTGTTCTCAAAAACTAGCTCGTGCAATGCACCATGCATTTAGATGTGCAGCAACGGTAAGAGCTAGTACAAATATCTCTAAAAATCCTATCTCTGTTTCAAGTGTTGCTGTAAGTAAAGCAAAAGATATACTTGGTAGTATAGAGGGGGAAGTTGCTATACTGGTTGGAGCAGGAGAGATGAGTGCCTTAGCAGGAAAACATCTTATAGCTTCTGGAGCAAAAGTTATAGTAGTAAATAGAAGTTTAGAAAAAGCGATGGAGTTGGTTGAAGAGTTAGGTGAGTTTGCAACAGCAAAACCATTTTCTGATTTAAAAGAGCTTTTAAATACGCATAAACTACTTTTTTCGGCAACAGGTGCTCCGCACTCTGTGATTACTGAAGATATGGTAGAAGTTAGAGATTTTGAACGCTATCTATTTGATATAGCAGTACCAAGAGATATAGAGTGCGAGATGGATAGAGTAAATGTTTATGCAGTTGATGATCTTGAAGAGATAGTAGCAAAAAATTTATCTCTTAGGGAAGAGCAAGCAAAAGTAGCTTTTTCAATAGTAGGTCGCTCAACTATGGAGTTTTTTAAATGGCTTCAAACACTTAGTATTGATCCGATTATAAAAGAGTTAAGAAATAAAGCAAAAGAGTGCTCACAAAAAGAGATAAAACGTTCACTTAAAAAAGGTTATATTCCAGTGGAGTATGAAAAAACAATGGAAAAGATACTTCACTGTGCTTTTAATGCTTTTTTACATACACCAACAAAAAAGCTAAAAGAGTTAGCTGAAAAACCAGAATCAGATACGATTGTCCAATCAATTCAAGAGATTTTTGAGATGGATGAAGATCATACAAAAAAAATAAATATGTACAAGTGTGATTATCACATGAGTATGGAAAAAAATGGAGATAATGAATGAGATTTTCAAACTTTTATGCACCTACAACAAAAGAAGCACCAAAAGATGCAACACTACCAAGTCATAAGTTTTTAGTAAGAGCTGGATTTGTAAACCAGTACGGAAGTGGTTTATATAACTTTCTACCTATGGGAAAGATGGTATTTGATAAAATAAGAGCTATAGTAAAAGAAGAGATGGACGCAGCAGGAGCAAATGAGATACAGATGGGTGTAGTAACTCCAGCTGAGCTTTGGAAACAAAGTGGTAGATATAATGCTTTTGGAAAAGAACTTTTACGTTTTCATGACAGAAAAAACAATGATTTTGTTTTAGGACCAACTCATGAAGAGGTTGCTGTTGACATAGTAAGAGGAAGAGTAACAAGTTATAAACAACTGCCACTTCATCTTTATCAGATAACTACAAAGTTTAGAGATGAAGGACGTCCTCGTTATGGTCTTTTAAGAGGTCGTGAATTTACTATGAAAGATGGTTATAGTTTTCACGAGAGTCAAGAGTGTATGCAAAAAGAGTTTGAGAATATGGAAGCAACATATAGAAGAATTTTTACTCGTCTTGGTCTTAATTTTCGTGCTGTTGATGCTGATAGCGGTGCTATTGGTGGAAGTGGCAGTAAAGAGTTTATGGTTTTAGCAGATAATGGTGAAGATGATATAGTAGTATGTAATAATTGCGAATATGCAGCAAATATAGAGGCGGCTTCAAGAGCTAAAAAAACTACAGATGCTGAACATCCTGAAGCTGATATGGCTAAGTTTTATACTCCAAAATGTGCAACTATAGATGATGTAGCTAAGTTTTTTAAAATAGATGAATTTTATACAGTTAAAGCAGTAATAAAAAAAGCTATTTATGAAGATAGAGAAGAGGTAGTTTTGTTTTTTGTAAGAGGCAATGATAATCTTCAAGAGACAAAGGCACAAAATGCTTGTAATGCATTAGAGCTAGTAGATGCAAATGAGCAAGAAGTAAAAGATATAGGTTTAGTAGCTGGTTCTTGTGGACCATTTGGCTTACCAGAAGATATAAATTTTTATATAGATAATGAACTAAAAGAAGAGAAAAACTTAATATGTGGAGCAAATGAGCATGAGTATCATAATGTTGGTATGGGTATGTTTAGCTTCAAAGAGAGTAGATATAAAGACCTTATAGAAGTAAATGCTGGTGATAAATGTTCTTGTTGTGGTGGTGAACTTAGTATTACAAAGGGTATTGAAGTTGGGCATATTTTTCAACTAGGTCAGAAGTATGCAGCAGCTATGGATGCAACCTTTTTAGACCAAAATGGAAAAGCTAAGCCATTTTATATGGGTTGTTATGGTGTTGGTGTAAGTCGTTTGGTTGCTGTTATGATAGAGGCTAGCCATGATGAAAAAGGGTGTATCTGGAACAGACAAACTACACCATTTGATTTAGATATTATTATCTCTAATATTAAAAATGAAGATGAGTTAAAATTTGGTGAGAATATTTACCAATTATTAAAAGAAGAGGGTTATAATATTATCCTTGATGATAGAAAAGATAGATTTGGATCTAAGATAAAAGATTTTGAGCTTATTGGGTTTCCTTATGCTCTTATAGTTGGAAAAGGTCTTAAAGATGGTCAAGTTGAATTAGTCGAACGAAAAACACTAAAGAAAACATCTTTAAATTTAGATGAAATAGAGTCGAAGATAAAGGAACTATTAGCTTGAATTATTTTTTAGTATATCTGTTTTTAGAAGTAGTAGTAAGTGTCAATATATCTTCACAGATAGGTGGGCTTGCTACATTTGTAGAGATAATACTTTCTGCTATAGTAGGTTTTACACTACTTGGTAATTTTCGTAATACTTTTGCTGAAAGTATGAGAGCAATGCAAAGTAGAACAATATCTATTCAAGAGTTTCAAAAACTTAATGCTTTTACACTTCTAGGAGCACTTTTACTAATAGTACCGGGCTTTTTTAGTGATATAATAGGCTTGTTTTTACAGTTTAGCTTTTTTGCAACCTTATTTGCTAGAAGAGTTTTACATGTAAAAGACAATATAGATATAGAAGATATACAACATACAAGAAAGGAAGATGATGAAATCATTGACGTTGAAGTTATTGATGATCGCACTAAGCGCTAATGTACTTTTTGCAGGAGTTACAGAGGATAAAATTTTAAAATTTTTATCAAAATCGGTTAAAGCTACCAAGAGTTATAAAATAAAAAAGATAAGATTAGATGGTAGTCAAGATATAAAAGAGATGGCTGGTTGGAAAGTATATTTTGTTAAGATTGATTTAGATTTGGTTGGTAAAAATAAATCAATAACAATAAGCGATAAAATATTTACAAATGGTAAAATTGTGGCAAGAGACTTTTTAAATATAGATAATGCAAGAAGTATAAAAAG